>NZ_KB912904.1 GCF_000383875.1 Caldibacillus debilis DSM 16016
AGATTCAGGATTTTTTGCCGGATGTCTTCGGATAAGGCATGTGCAGGTTTTCGCCCCCGGTTTTTGTGAATGACTCCGTTTTCATCCTCCTCAAGGACTCGTTTTTTGAGGCGATAAACCTGACGAAGACTTAGCGATAACAATTCGGCAGCTTGTTTTCCCGTGATATACCCTTCGATCCATTGACTAATCACTTTGTAACGCTTCAATTCTTTTTTGCTCAATGGAATTCGCTCCTGTCTCATACTGACATTTTCACTGAAGCGTTACAATATGACAATATCACAGACGAACAACACCCAATTTTGGAGGAAGTTGAATTCAATATGAATGTATTGTAAAATAACAAGTATGCAGAATATCTTCTCTTTTAAAAGAGGTATTCTGCATTTTCGTATGATATAAACTAAAATAAATATTAGAATTTAAAAGTAATCAGTACTTACAATACAAAAGGAGTTGTAAACTCTTGAAACTTATCCCTAAGTTGATTTCATTTGAGAAGGATAAAGAAAATATATTTGTGAAAATATTACTTTGTAATACAGACGATATAAATCTTTCAGCAAAACATTTTCAGTCATTGGTATTTTCTAATTGTGAGTGCCAACTTTTCTTTCCGCTTCATCAAATGGAAAACAATATTCTCGTTTTTCTTATTGACTCAATTGGTATTCAAAAAATTATAGATAGCGGTTTAGTTTGGCGTTTGCAATTAGAAATTAATGCTGATGATGATTTGTTTTTGATAAATGTTGAAAAGGCAGCTGTTGAAAAATATATTGATTCTATCGAAATTAATACAATGAATGATGAAAAGGCAGTCATTAATGTGTATTATCAAAATGATAAAAATATGAATATTATTACAACATTTATTAAAAATGATATTAATTTAATAGAAGTAATTGATAATTTTGAATGTAAAAATGATATCTTAACTTTAGGAGGTAAGTTTATAAAAGCGATAGATAGAGAGTATTTATTATTTGCTGTTCCAATATACAATAAAGCTGATAATAATATTAAAAGTTTTAAATTTATAGTTAACCAAGACAATTTTGTGATTAGCATTCCTATTAATCAGTTATTGGTATCAAGTGAATATTTAATGATGATGGGTTTTGCAAAAAATAAAAGGTATTATATTGCTAATCTACCTTTAAACAAATTTGAAAAAGGGCATTATTTTGTTTATCAAAATAATGCAGAAGCTATTTTTTTAAAAGTTCAAGAGTTGGATATTAACGATGTGTTCCCGATTGTAAAAGATATTAACATAAAAAATAATTCAATTAAAATTACGGGAATCATTTATTCATCTTTTGAGAATTTGGATATAAAAATTGAAAAAGGATTTTTAGTACACAGAAAGTCAGGTTATAGTTATAATTTAGAAAACATATCGTATGACAATGGTGAATTTTCAGTTTGTTGTAATGTTGACAAAGAAGATTATTTTAATTTATCGGGAGTATATGATCTTGAGTTACTATTATCTAGGAATGATGTTAAAAAAACTTTTAAGGTTTTTGTGGATCATCCAAATAGTAATTTATCAAGTTATATAGTAACGCCAATAGAATTTATTTTTGCAAAAAATAAAAAAATAACCGTTAGACCTTATAAGACATTGGAAAATACTGTATCTTTTCTTGTGCATACTATTGATTCAATTCATGAAATTGAAGAAGTGAAAAAAGTTTCAAATGGAATTCGAATAATATGTAAAATTAAATTTACTAATAATTATAACTTAGATTCAGTAAAGTTATCTGGAGAAAAGAGATTCTACAAGATAGATAAGTATATTCAAAAAAACGATATATTAGAAATATTTATTGGTTATGAAGCCTTGTTATTCTTCCTCAATAAAAATAATAATGCTTTGTTAAACTTAACCATTGATTATCAAATAGGAGATAAGAATTACTCCGATTTTTTGATATCTAAAAATAAGACTGATTACTTTTCTGTCTCATATCCAATTTATAATTTTGAGGAACATAATCTTCAATTGCATCCCTTTTACAATAATAAAAGATATCTATTATTAAAAATAGGAAGGAATTTAACTCTTAATGTTGATAAAATAAAGTATAATAAAAAATATTTAGTAATTACTCTGAATTCATCTACGAAGTTGACGACATCTAAGACAGATATTCTATTTGTAAATGAAGAAAATAATTCTTTCGAAAAAGCTACTTTCAAGTTAGTCGAAAGAGAAAATAATAACTACGATTTCGCAATTAAGCTCAAAGATATAAAAAATATAAAATCTGGGAAATATAAAATAATGATAAAAGTTTTGAGCAACTCAGATATTTACCCTATAAATATCATAGATGAATCAATTTTAAATCAATTTGCAAAAATTAATATTAAAATACCCAAAAGCAAGATAGTAATTAATTTATACAATAATAATAAATATCTTGAATTTGAAATAACAGAAGATACAATTAGCATCCCTACATTTAGAGATTATTTAAATAATTTTGTCGCAACAATTTTTTCAAGGATAATTAAACTCTTTTATAAAAAAGAAGTTTGGTTAATAGGGGAAAATTTAGGTCTCATTGCAAGAGATAATGGATTTGCTTTTTTTAAGTATTGTTTTGAAAGACAAATCTCTGAGAAATATTTCTACGTAGCAAAAAAAGATAATTATGATTTAGAAGTCCTAAAAAAGTATAAAAAAAGAGTAATAAATTATGACAGTTTGAAACACTATCTTTTATATCATCTTTCCAACTATCTGATTGTAAGCCATGGAATTCGCGATGTAATACCTTCATTATTTCATTCAAAAATGAGTAAAAATGAGAAAGATGTAATATATTTACAACATGGGATTATTGCTATGAAAAAGTTGTTTTTTAATTCTAGATCGTATAATGGAAAAATTAAGAAGTTTGTGGTTTCCTCTGAACAAGAAAAAGATATTTTAGTAAATCATATGAACTTTAGAGAAGATCAAGTTATGATTACTGGATTACCAAGATATGATTATTTGTATCCGATTAAAAATGAAAATAAAGAAATTCTGTTAATGCCTACTTGGAGAGAATGGATTATTAAATCAAAAGATGATTTTTTGAATTCAATCTTCTATAAAACTTATTTAGATTTAATTAATAATGATGAATTAAATGCCCTTTTAGAAAAGAACAATATTACACTTAACTTTCTTTTACATGTAGAAATGCTTAATTACTCTCAATATTTCTTTTCCAATAGTAAATTTATAAAAATATTAAATCCCAATAGTGTGAACATCTCTAATTTGATTAAAAGTTCCAAAATGTTAATTACTGATTATTCAAGTGTTGCATTTGATTTTGCATATTTGAGAAAACCTATAATATTTTTTCACTTTGATTTAGAAGATTATTTGAAGCATAGAGGTTCATATGTTAATCTTGTTGAAGATTTACCGGGATATAGTAGTAATTCAATTGAGGAGATTATTGCCGTCTTAAAAAGATATATCGATAATGATTTTAGTTTAGAAACAAATATGGTCTTTAGATCAAAAAAATTCTTTGATTATATGGACAGAAGGAATAGTGAAAGAATATATAATGAAATTAAGAAATTAAGGTGATACCATGAAAATTACTTTCTTAATATATAATGTTTTTGGGATGGGGGGGACAGTCAGAACTGTAACAAATACTGCCAATTTCTTAGTTGACAGAGGTTATGACGTTGAAATAATAAGTGTAAGAAAAACAAGTAAAAAACCATTATTTTATATTAATGAAAAAGTTAAAATAAAGTATCTAATTGATGCACGAAGACCAAGTAAAAATACTCCCCCCTTACCGTTGTATAAAAAAATCATTAAGAAGATCTTAACAAAAATACCTAGTATTTTAATTGACAAATCAGAAGATCTTTATCACATGTTTAATCTTTTCTCAGATATAAAAATACTTTTTGCAATAAAAAGTGTAAAAAATGGAATATTGGTAACAACTATTCCATCATTTAATATTCTGTCAGTAAAGTATGGCAATGAAAATGTAATAAAAATTGGACAAGAGCATAAACAATTCTCGATTTATAGTAAGAATCTACAAAATAAAATTAAAAAATATTACAGCAAATTGGATGCTATAACTTGTCTTTCTGATAATGAAACAAATGAATATAAACATCTGTTCGGAAATGGAAGTGTTAAAATTGTTAAAATAGAAAATGCCACAATTATACCTGAATATTTTTCAAATCATACCAATAAAGTAATTATTTCTGCTGGAAGATTTGTACATGAAAAGGGATTCGATCTATTAATAGAGGCATTTAGTAAAGTAGTCCAAAAGCATCCGGAATGGAAATTAAAGATTTTTGGACAAGGAGTTGAAAGGAGTAATTTACTTAAGTTAATTCATAAATATGATTTAGCAAATAATGTATTGATTTTACCTAAGACAGATAATTTGCTTAAAGAAATGGCTAAAGCTTCCATATATGTACTAAGTTCAAGAAATGAGTCTTTTGGGATGGTAATTGTGGAGGCTATGTCTGTCGGTTTACCCTGCGTATGTTTTGCCTGTTCTGGACCTAAAGAAATTATTGAAGATAAGAAGGATGGGATCTTAGTTCCTGTAGGCGATACTAATGCATTAGCAAATGAAATAAATAGATTGATTGAAAATAAAGAGTTAAGGATGTCATTAGGAATGGCAGCAAGGAAAAGTGTACAAAGATATTCATTTGAGATGATTTCCCAAAAATGGGATAATCTAATTAGAGAACTAAAAAATAAATCAAATAATTAAATGAGGATTTTTAATTGTGAACCGTTTTTTTTTTTGACAGTAAATTAACAAATACGGCTTTGGTTCTTTATTCTAAGAAAGAACCAGAGCCGTTTCATGATGTTTGAAGTTTATTGAGTGAGTAGAATTCTTTTTTTACGTTAACGTTCGTTCCAGCAGAGAGATGACGTATAATTAAGTTCGCAAAAAGTGAAAAGAGGAAAAGCCATCGGTAACTCCGAATATGGTAAGTGCCCAAAAAACCTAAAAGGAGTTGAAACCGATGGCTTACCAGAATTCTACCTTATCTCTCGAACAAATGCTACTGAAATTTATGTCGGAACAGGATCCCATGCTCTCTATGCTTCAGTGGCTCTGTGAGCAAATGCTGGAAGCCGAAGTGACAGCTAAAATTCAGGCACAGAAATCGGAACGGACGGATACACGGACCGGCTATCGTGTACGTCGCTTTGACACTCGGATGGGCACCATGTATCTCTTTGTTACCAAACTGCGCAAAGGCGGTTATGTGCCCTTTTTTGTCACGGAGAAATCACGTGCTGAGGCTGCTCTGATCCAAGTCATCCAGGAAGCCTATATCCGTTTGGTCACCAGTTACCTGATGGAATATCATGAAGACTAGTCCATCGGACGTTCATATATCAACCCCAACATTCTTCAGGAAATACAGGAACAAAGACAAGTGGCATAACCCTTATCGGAGTGCTAATGGTTTTTGCGAACTTTACTTGACACTAACAGCAGAGACCAAGGTTATTACAAGAAGTAAAAGTATAAACATATGTTAATTGTTATACTATTTGGTTACTTAAGAAAAGCCAGTGAGCATTGGAAATCACGGAATTTTGGTTTGAAAAAAAGACTTTCCGGAACTTTTCCACGGTATACCATACCCTGCCATCGATATTAGTGATCATATAACCTTTCATGAACGTTTTCCGGTTTTTTAAAGACATTCGGTTTATGTTTTTCACCCGCCTTTCATACATCATGGCTTGCCGATCTTCAATCCCCTTCTTCTGTTTTACTCCCCATCAACTTTAGTGAAGAATCTGGTATTAATTGGAAGAAACATTGATATTGGTTTAAATAAGGTATAATTAAATAACTAATACAATTACTAATTTCAAGGAAATCCCTACAAAAACACGGATGCTTGTTCTATTGTTTTTTTCAGCTTGAACGGGTATAATTTTTTAAGCGATAAAAACCCCGATTTTTTCTTTTGAAAGGACCATTTTATGAAATCGGCATTGTTGGTGTTGAGGGAGCAGATCAAACATTTTTATTTGATCCGAAGGCTTTCTTGGTATGAGTTGAAGAGCAATAATAAAAACAATTATTTGGGCATCGCCTGGGAAGTGATCAACCCCACCATTCAGATTTTGATCTACTGGTTTGTTTTTGGCAGCATCAACAGGCGGGCGAATATCGAAGTGGTCCCAGGCAAGGATGTTCCTTTTATCGCGTGGCTGGTGGGCGGTTTTATCCTTTGGAACTTCTTTTACCAGGCCACGATCCAAGGGTCGAAGTCGATCTATACCCGGCTTGCCATGTTATCGAAAATGAATTTTCCCATGAGCATCATCCCGAATTTTGTGATTTTCTCTCAGTTTTATGTCCATTTGTTTATGCTGCTGATTACGATATTGTTGGTCAATGCGATGGGGATTTATGCAAATCTCTATTATTTGCAGCTCATTTATTTTATATTCGCTACATTTTCTTTAGTGTTTTCCCTTTCTTTGATCACGTCTACCCTTTCGACCATTATACGGGATGTCCACATGTTCCTGAATGCGACATTAAGGATGTTGTTATATTTGTCTCCGATATTATGGCCGATCGCGGGGATCATTGACCATCCGACCATCTTGTTCATTATGAAAATCAATCCCTTGTACTATATTATCGAAGGCTACCGCGCCGCCTTTTTCGGGACCGAGTGGTATATGATCACCCATTGGAAATATACCGTCTATTTTTGGGCATTGGTTCTCGCGCTCTTCACTTTCGGTTCGATGCTGCACGTGAAGTTCAGGAGACATTTCATCGATTATTTATAAAGGCTTGTGATCGATCATGGAAAAGGCAATCATCGCAAAAAACGTGACAAAAAAATATAAGCTCTATAAAAACATGAAGGAAAGGCTGTTGGATTTAATCACTCCCCTGAACTACGGGGAGGATTTTTACGCATTGGCCAATGTCAGTTTTGAAGCGGAAAAGGGAGATGTGATCGGGTTCATCGGCGTCAACGGATCCGGCAAGTCCACCCTTTCCAATATTATCGCCGGCATCGTCCCGGAGACATCCGGCACGGTTCAAGTGAACGGGGAAGCCTCCTTAATTGCCGTTTCCGCGGGATTGAAAAACGATTTGACGGGACGGGACAATATCGAATTAAAATGTTTAATGCTCGGTTTTTCGAAGGAAGAGATCAAAAGGCTGGAACCGGATATCATCGAGTTTTCGGAACTTGGAAAGTTTATCGATCAGCCGGTCAAGTCTTATTCCAGCGGGATGAAATCGAGGCTGGGGTTCGCCATTTCCGTCACCATCGATCCCGACATTTTAATTATTGATGAGGCCCTTTCCGTCGGGGATAAGGCCTTTGCCGAAAAATGCCTGGAAAAGATGCGGGAGTTCAAAAAAAGGGGAAAAACCATGATCTTTGTCAGCCATTCCACCGGTCAAGTGAAGGAGTTCTGCGACAAGGTGCTGTGGCTCGAATACGGAATGGTCAAAGACTTTGGCCCGGTTTCTGAAGTTGTTCCGAAATATGAAGCGTTTATAAAACAATGGAGAAAAATGTCCGCGGAAGAACGGAAGGCGTACCAGGAAGCCGCGCTGCAAAAACAAAAGGAAATATTGGCTCAAGTTCATTGAATCCGTTGGTGGAGAAAACTTCTTTTCCCAATAAGGAAAGAGGGAACTTGCCCCCGGGTTCATCATTCATGATTCGGGGAAAAATCTTATCCGGTCGGACCGGACCGGCCGGACCGTTTTCTTTTATGAATCCATGATTGGAGAAAAAACTGCGCGAGGCATAATTTAGAGGGGTTATTTTATCAGGCGACCTGTTGGGCATGAGTCCGATATCGCACCGGGCACATGCCTTTTCATTTTGCCTTGATCCGTTGTTGTATTAATCTTCCATATCGTTTTCCGGTCCTTTCCAGAAGTGTTCCATGCTTCTAGATTCTTGTAAATAAAGGCATATGCGGATGACGTATAATAAAGTTCGCAAAATAGAAAGAGGAAAAGCCATCGGTCACTCCGAATAGGTAAGTGTCCAGCAAACCAAAAGGAGTTGAAACCGATGGCTTACCAGAATTCTACCTTATCTTTCGAACAAATGCTACTCCAGTTTATGTCTGAACAAGACCCCATGTTGTCCATGCTTCAATGGCTTTGTGAGCAATTGATGGAAGCTGAGGTATCGGCAAAAATTAAAGCGCAAAAGTCAGAACGGACAGATTCACGTCAAGGGTATCGATCAGGTTATCGAGTCCGACGCTTTGACACAAGAATGGG
>NZ_KB912905.1 GCF_000383875.1 Caldibacillus debilis DSM 16016
GCCATCGGTTTCAACTCCTTTTGGTTTGCTGGACACTTGCCAATTCGGAGTGACCGATGGCTTTTCCTTTTTTCACTTTTTGCGAACTTAATTATGCGTCATCTTTCCTGTTGTTATAAAAAAAGGAGTTTGAACGATAATTTTCTTTATTTTCAAAGTTACTCTTATTTGCTTTCCATTAACTTTATTCATAATGAGATGTTTTATATGGCATTTTCAGCTCAACTTCAGTTCCCTCATTCACGGTGCTGCTTATGGTTATTCCAAAATCATCCCCATATAAAATTTTTAAGCGCCTATTTGCATTGTATAAACCAATTTGTTCTGTTGCATTTTCTTCCTTAGACAATAGTTCCTGCAATTCCTGAAGTTTTTCCGGTTCAATTCCACTGCCGTCATCATAAACCGACAAAATAAGAATATTGCCATCGATCCTTCCTTTAATGAAAATTTTCATTTTCATTTTCTTTTTATAACCATATTTCAGGGAGTTTTCGACGATTGGCTGAAGAATGAGCTTCGGTACATACGCTTCTTTGGCCTTCGCGGGAATATGGATTTCATAATTTAGCCGATCTTGAAAACGCAATTTATGCAATTGTAAATAGTCAATAGTATATTCCAAATCATTTTCTAAAGGGATTTCCTCTCCGGTGGCATCATAACTGTAACGCAATAATTTGGATAAAGTCATAATAATTTGTTCCGCTTTTTTCGTATCAACAAGCATGGTGTATCGAAGTGTCTCGAGGACATTGAACAAAAAATGGGGATTAAATTGGCTTTTCAGAAGTTTTATTTCGCTGATTCTTCTGATCCGGGCCAATTCTGCATTTCGTTTCATTAATTGATCCAGACTGTTCACCATATCATTATATTGTTTGTATAAATAGACAAATTCGTTTTCTGTAAAATCGCCGTCATCTTTAAAATCTACATAGGCATCCAAATTTCCTCTTTGCAGCTGCTGGACAGCCGTCACCAATTTATTAATGGACTGGGCATTTTTTGAAGCCATTTTTTCTGCCAAAATTCTTACCAAAAAATAAAGAATGGTCCCTGTAAGAAGTGAGAACCCGAAATATATCAAGGACATAGAATTATTTTTTGCTGATTTTAGAGTATATATTTTAAATTGGCCATCATAGCTGTCCCGTTGGGAAAAGTAAAATGTTTCTTCGTTGATTTTCACTTTTGATCGTCCGACATATTCCAGGCGGAATTTATTCATTATCCCCTTTGCCAAATCATTGGTTGTGGCAATGATGTTGTCAAATTTATCTGTGACTATTGCAATATCAATGTTTTCCGAAAACAATATATTTAAAATGTCATTTTCGTATAATTGGAGGACAATTCCGCCGATAACGTTTTTATTTTCAACAATGCTTTTACCCAATGATAAAGTGGTCATTTCACCGCGGGAGATCTGGCTCTCCATCACATCCATGGCGATTTTGTCAGGATTCTTTTTGATATAGTTAATGAAACGAGTGAAATGATAATCATTCTGTATTTGATTTCTATTTGTTGATAATAGCACTTTTCCATTCTCATTGACTAAAGTGAAAACCGATTTCACTTTCTGTTTGTTATTAAAGTTATAAAATTCTTCAAAAACGAGATTGCTGTTTTGATTGTTTTTCAAAAAATCTTTCACCTTTGTGGAATCCGCTAACTCCAAAATTTCATTCCTATAAGAATCATAAATATCATTGACTTGCCGAAGAATATTGTCTGCTGTTTCTTCAGTATCATTAATGGTTTTAAAGTAAATAAAAATATAGGTAAAAGAAAAAAAGACGAAAAAGAGGAAAAAAACCGGGATTACGGTATATTTCATAAATAAGGCTTTCGTCGCTTGTTTAAAATCCCTCTTTTGATTATTCAATGATCTCATCCTTCCCTGCCCCATCAAGGAAGCCCGAGGAATTTTTGGCCTGAAAACTTGCCATTTCGGAAAAATTTAATTTACACCCATACCAATTTCAAATCTCATCCACTTCCAAGCTGGTTTTTCTTTTGGAAATAGTCGTGGAATTCACTTGGAAGCATCGTTGTATATTTCTTGAAAACCTTATTAAAATAACGGTAGTCGCTAAAGCCGACACTCAATGCGATCGCTGTAATCTTCATTTTTCCCTCTTTAATCAATTCAATTGATTTTTGTATGCGGTAGAGGTTCAGAAACTCATTGAATGTATATCCGGTTTCTTCCCGGAATTTTTTATTTAAAAAAGTAATGCTCATACCCAAAGGTTCCACCAAATCATTCATGCTGATCTTTTTGGGATAATTTTCTTTGATATACCGGATGGCTGAGGCGACATACTTCGATGTTTGCCCATTATCGGTTAATATTTCACTTTTTATGAGGTTGAGATTTTCCGGATTCTTAATGTTTCTTTTTATCATTTCAAATTTCTTCCTCAATTCTACCTGTTCCTTCGCCTTTTCCAGGGCATTCATTAGTTGTTCCTGGTCTGCCGGTTTTAAGAGATATTCCGTAACTCCGTACTTCACAGCCTGTTGCGCATAAGCGAATTCATCATAGCCGGAAATGATAATCGTACTGAAAACATATTTCCCTTCGCTCTCACGTAAAACATCGATTCCATTCTTAATGGGCATATTGATATCCAATAGTACGATATCCGGATGAAGTTCAGCAATCCCTTTCAAACCTTCTTCTCCATTCCGGCAATCGCCAACCACGATTAAATCCAAGCTCAACCAATCAAAAGAATATTTTAAGCCATTGCGAATAATGTCTTCATCTTCGATGATCAAAACTTTATACATAATGGCTTCCTCTTTTCGGTTGATATTCTACAAATATTCTACTTTAGAATGGATTGGATATGGTCAGAAATCCTGTACAAAAATGGGAATTTTTCATTCATTCTTTCTATTTTTTTGCAGGCAGAATCACACTTTTCCAAAGCAGAAATTTAAGGGAGGTACATGCGGTTCTTTTCCTATTTGGAAAATCATACAAGATTTCCAAAAATCGAGAAATCTGCGATGGAGGTTAACACCGCAGATTTCCCGTGAGCTTCTGATTGTTAAATATCCACTTCCTTCTTGCCGCTTAATTTAAAGAAGAGCAGAAGGGATATGATTGTAACCAAAGACAGAATGGTGGCCAGAGCAGCAGCCGTTCCATAGTTGCCGCGTATGACTTCTGTATAAATTGCGACGGTCATGGTTCTTGTATTTCCCGTATAAAGGAGGATGGAAGTACTTAATTCACTGATGATTGTAACCCAGCTCAAAATGGCTCCCGATATGACACTGGGCAACATGATCGGCAAAGTTACTCGAAAGAAGGTTTTCAAGTTTGTGGCTCCCAAACTCATTGCCGCTTCCTCGACACTTGGGCTAATTTGATGAACCATGGCAGCACTAGACCGAATGGTATAGGGGAGCCGGCGAATCATAAAAGCAATTGCCATTATCATAATGGTTCCGCTCAATAGTAGCGGGGGTTTATTGAAACTTAATAATAAGGCAATCCCAAGAACAGAACCGGGGACAATGTAGGGAACCATGGATATGATGTCCAACAAATTGGTCAACACATTTCTCCTGCGCACTGTGACATAGGCGATCAGAATGGCCAACACAACGACGAAGAATAAAGCAAGTACTCCAATTTTCAATGTGTTGAGCATTGCATCACTGCCGCGGTCAAAGGCTATAGAAAAACTATCCAGGGAATATCCCTTGACAAAGATTCTTCCTGAAGTTTTTAAGAAAGCTGTATACATCACATAGAGTTGTGGCAGGAAAGCCAGAGCAATATACAAATAAACATATGCATGGGCCAAAATATTTCTAAGGCCTTTTTCTTTTTTTGCTTCAATTGGGTGCATGGAAATCATGAAAAAGGCTTTCTTGTTTACCACGTATTTTTGAATCAGGAACAATGTCAAAGCAAAAATGACCACGATGACACTGATGGAAGCGGCAAAAGCATCATTTCCACCCATTTCGCTGATGAATTCATTATAAATTAAAACCGGGATGGTCATATATCCTTCGCCGATCAACATGGGGGTACCAAAATCAGCCAGTGCCCTCATAAATACAAGCAGTGCGCCGGAAAGAAGAGTCGGCAGCAGGAGAGGAATAATGATTTTCACCAGCTTCTTAAATTTCGTACAACCCATGCTTTCGGCAGCTTCTAAAAGGGAATTATCTATATTTTTGAAAGCTCCCATTAAGTATAAATAGATCAATGGAGTCAGTTGCAGGGTCAAGACCAGGACGATTCCGGTAAAGCCGTAAATATCAGGGGGAGTTATATGGAAAGTATTTTTTAAAAAATTGGTAATCAGGCCATTTCTGCCCAATAAAAGGATCCAGGAATAGGCGCCAATGAAAGGCGGCGACATCATCGATATGATAATTAATCCCTGAATGAGACTCTGGCCTCTGATTTTAATGGTTGTCATGATGTAGGCCAGAGGAATGGAGATAATAACACTTGCCAAAGTTACGCAGGATGTAACTTTCATACTATTGAACAATGTACCGTAATAGTATCTTTTGCTGAAAAACTTTTGAAAATATTCGAAGGAAAAGCCTCCATTTACCATAACACTAGTTTTTATAATCATAAAAAGCGGATATATTAATATCACAGCATAAATGATTAAAATTGCAATGGTAATGGCCGTCCAAACATCATACTTCCTGATAAAAGTTTGATTCCGCATCGTTGACGACTCCCTTTATGATACTTTTCCCGGTATCCCGGTCAAACACATTGATTTTTTCTTCCTTAACTTTCAACTTAACCTGGGTTCCGGGTTCCAGAATTTTCTCTATGGTTGATTCCTGAATGATTTCTACGGTTTCTCCACCTTCCAGTTTGACAAAATAATGGGTATTCAAACCTAAAAACATGCTGCTTTCAACGATGCCATTGATACCTTCTTCATCCTTTGAAAAAATAAATTCTTCTGGCCGGATAGAAACTTTGACCGTGTTTAATTGATAGCCGGGTATTATATTATCCAGTGAAATTCTATATCCTTCGGACAGTTTGATGATATGCCGGCCATTTTCGTACATGTATGGTCTTTCAATAATATTGGCCCTTCCGATGAAAGATGCAACAAACACATTTGCCGGCCGATGGTAAATGTTTTGAGGTGTGCCTACATGTTGAAGTTCACCGGCCCTCATAACCCCAATCCGATCGGAAATTGCCATTGCTTCTTCCTGGTCATGGGTCACATAAATCGTTGTGATTCCAAATTTTTTTTGGATTTCCCGAATCGCATTCCTCATTTCGATTCTGAGTTTCGCATCCAGGTTGGATAAAGGCTCATCCATTAAGAGTACATCCGGTTCCATCACGATGGCTCTGGCCAAAGCAACCCTTTGCTGTTGGCCGCCGGAGAGATTTTCTGGAAGACGTTTGCGAAAGTTGGCAATCTGTACCGTTACTAACATTCGTTCCACTTTTCCGGGAATCTCCGATTTCGGCACTTTCCGATTTTCCAGTCCAAATGCAACATTTTTTTCAACTGTCATATGGGGGAAAAGCGCATAATTTTGGAAAACCATACCGATATTTCTCTTTTGTGGAGGACGATGATTGATTACTTGATCGTTGAATAATATTTCGCCCCCTTCAATACTATTGAAACCTGCTACCATCCTTAGCAATGTTGTTTTTCCGCAACCAGAAGGGCCAAGCAGAGTGAATAATTCACCCTGCTTGACACGCAGGGACAAGGATGGAATTACAGTGTTGTTTCCATATCTTTTGACTACATTTCTAAATGTAATTGAAACACTCATGTTATCCACACCTTTGCCAGGATTCAATTATTGAGCGACATCAGTATAGATTTCTTGATATTTTTCGAGAATTTTATCACGGTTATTTTTGACGTATTCTTCATCTTCATAAATGACATGAATTTGATCTAATGGTTTCATATGGTCGCCGAGGGTTACATCTTTGCGCAGGGGCCGATTGGTTAATTGTTGTCCCAGAGCATCCTGGGCTTCTTTTGATGTGACAAAGTCTACGAATTTCTTGGCATTTTCTAAATGCTTCGCACCCTTGACTATTTCTACCCCGGCATCCAAAAAGACGGTGCCTTCTTCCATATAAACAACTTTCAGATTTTTGGCTCCATCCAGCAAATAACTGGCAGCCGGGTCTTCGTAGGTAAGGCCAACCACATATTCACCATCAGCTACACTCTTATGCACTGCTTGAGAGCCGCTGGCCACTTTTCCTTCCATATTCGTAATCAATTGTTTTACATAATCCCATGCCTCATCGGATTCGTAGCCACCCATTGCCAACAACATATTGGTCAAATGGGCAAAAGCGGAACTGGAGCTTAACGGATCAGCACCAATAATTTTTCCTTTAAGCTTGGGATTTAACAAATCTTTGTATCCATTGATTTCAATATCACCGGCTAAATCGGTATTCACTAACAAGACGCTTCCGTCAGCAACATAGGGGGTCAAAAAGCCATCGACATTTTTATGGCCTTCCAGCATGTACTCATCATTCTTAGAAACATATTTTTCAAATAAATCTGGATAATTTAACACTTGGGCTTTACTTCCGCCAAACAGGATATCAGCATACGGATTATCCTTTTCTGATTGCAACCGTTTGATCAATTCACCAGTTCCGGCTGATATCAATTCGACTTTAATCCCTGTTTCCTGTTCAAACATAGGGATTAGCAGGTTAACCATATTTTCGCTGTTCGGGGAATAGACAACCAGTTTGTTTTCTTCTTCTCCTTTGTCACTTCCATCATCACTTTTTCCGCAAGCCGCCAATGTCAGTAGCACGACAAAAACCAGAAGCATGCTTACAAACTTTTTCAAATTGACCACCCCTTTCAGTTTTTCATTTTCATTATAGATAGTAAAATAAAGCGCTTACAATTACACAATCAGAAAAAAATGTGTAATTTACGAAACTTTGTGTATTTTTCACAAAGGATGGGCGAAGTAGATTTGTTAGTGTCAAGTAAAGTTCGAAAAAACCATCAGCACTCCGATAAGGGTTATGCCACTCGTCTTTGTTCCTGTATTTCCTGAAGAATGTTGGGGTTGATATATGAACGTCCGGTGGACCAGTCTTCATGATATTCCATCAGGTAACTGGTGACCAAACGGATGTACGCATCCTGGTTGGGGAACACCCCAACGACATGGGTTCGACGTCGAATCTCCCGGTTTAAACGTTCCAGCATATTGGTCGATGAGATTTTTCGGTGATCGATCTGGTGAAAATGGTAGAACTGGAGAGAGTCTTCCAAACCGGCTTCCAGCACCTGAATCGCAGCCGGATATGGTCCTTCATACTCGTCCATGAGTGCTTCAGCATAGGTCATGGCGGTCTGGTAGTCCGATTGAAGCCAAATCTGCTTCAGTCATGAAGCAAAGAAATCTTTATCCCGGCTGGGGATATGGGCCATGATGTTACGCATGAAATGGACCTTGCACCGCTGCCAGGAGCAACCGGCAAACGACTCACTGATGGCTTTCGCCAGTCCTTTATGAGCATCCGATACCACCAGCCTTACATCCCGGGCGCCTCTGGACTTGAGATGATCAAACAAAGCCTTGTGGGTGGTTTCAGACTCTTCCGGCATGGGCTGGATGGCCAAGATATCCCGCCTGCCTTGTTCATCGATGCCGAACACACTTGGACGGCCATATTCACAATGCGATGGTTGTCTCGGATTTTCTCGTAGAGGGCATCCACCCACAGGACTGGATAGGTGGCCGATTGCGAAAGGCCTCCACCTGTTCGTTCAGTTCACGGGTGACCTGGGAGACCTGGCTATGGGAGATGGACTCAATCCCCAGAGGACTGGCCAGTTTCCTGATTTTTCGAGTGGATACGCCCTGGATATAGGCTTCCTGGATGACCTGGATCAGGGCTGCTTCCGCACGGGATTTTGCCGTGACAAAAAAGGGCACATAACCGCCTTTGCGCAGTTTGGGAACAAAGAGATACATGGTACCCATCCGAGTGTCGAAGCGACGTACACGATAGCCGGTCCGTGTATCCGTCCGTTCCGATTTCTGTGCCTGAATTTTAGCTGTCACTTCGGCTTCCATCATTTGCTCACAGAGCCAGAGAGCATGGGATCCTGTTCCGACATAAATTTCAATAGCATTTGTTCGAGAGATAAGGTAGAATTCTGG
>NZ_KB912906.1 GCF_000383875.1 Caldibacillus debilis DSM 16016
GGGTCGCCCCCCAACTACCATCGGCGCTGAGAAGCTTAACTTCCGTGTTCGGGATGGGAACGGGTGTTTCCTTCTCGCCATTGTCACCGGACATCATTTATTATACCAATTTTCTCTCCCTTTTCAACTATCTTTTCATATTTTTTTATCGGGGTTAGTTGTAAAATTAAATGCAACAAAAAATATGTAAAAGCCATAGATAAACCGTGTAAGATTTCCCGCGTCACAACCACAATCAAACGGAGGGTTTATCTCTGGCTCCTATCCAGTCTGACACAAAAAAGCGCATGTTTAAACACCTGACTGCGTTTGATCGCGGTAAAATCGCGGCATTGCGGGCTGCCGGTAACGCTTTACAGATTATAGCCGATGAAATTGGCCGCCATAAAAGCACGATTAGCCGTGAATTGAAACGTGGAACGGTCACCCAAATGAAATCAGATCTGACATTCTATCAGGCCCACTTCCTAGAAACCGCGCAAATCCGCTATGAAGAAAAACGGCAAAACTGTGGCGCCAAATTGAAATTGGATGAGGTCATTGCTTTTATCAAATATGCCGAAGCCCGAATTTGCCGACCCACGCCGTGAAAGACGTAGAGACCGAAATCTACTTCACCCATCCGTATTCCTCTTTCCAAAGGGGGACAAACGAACAGCACAACGGTCTGATCCGTCGGTTCATACCGAAGGGAAAGGCCATCACTTTCGTTTCCGATGACACTATCACCTGTGCAGAACAATGGGGTAATCAACTTCCGCGGAAGATTTTGGATGACAGAACCCCGAAGAATGCTTCCAGGAGGAGCTATCCCGATTGTCCGCCTGAGTTACGCAGAAGATCCGAAAGGACTTCAAGTGGCACTTTTCATCTATTATAGCTAGAATCAATCAAAAGCGGCTTTCCGGGGAAAACATACCCGCATCCGCCTTCTCATCAATCATTGTTGGAATTAATCGCATTAAAGATCCTTAATAGCATTTCCTTTTCATCGACCTTTTCCTTTTCATCATTCGGCAATTCAAAGCCCCAGCCTATTCTTGTCCCGTCGTCCAAATTTTTAAATCCTTGAACGTATGGGGAATTTTCATACTTGGCCATATCGATGGTCATTCCTTCCACCGTAAAGGCGAAGTATTTAAAATCGTCGGCCCCATAAAAGAAAACGGGATATTTTACCGATTGGAAAAACGGAACGTATTTATCCTGATCAGCTTCCGGAAAAGCGCTCCTGGTTATGATTAAAGCATCGTACCGGGTGTCGCTTTGATCCAAATCAGCCAATG
Organism: Caldibacillus debilis DSM 16016; assembly: GCF_000383875.1. Classification (NCBI taxonomy): domain Bacteria; kingdom Bacillati; phylum Bacillota; class Bacilli; order Caryophanales; family Bacillaceae; genus Caldibacillus; species Caldibacillus debilis. Next base: position 1,287 of record NZ_KB912906.1, read on the forward strand.
CTACATAATCGTAAACAATATTCTGAAACCGAGGAAGTTTTTTATCTCCCGCCACGGCAATTTCCAATGGTTCCCCCTCATAACGATAAATTTCTTTTTTTGTGCAGCCACAGAACATAAAAAATGTAACAATCAGAATAAATACCACATGTTTATTCACATTTGTTTACCTCCTAAAACTAAATTATATGTTAGTGAGATCTTTATATTATTAAAATATTCTAAAGTTAGTTTGGTGTTCAACAGAATCTATTGCGAAGTTTCGGCCAAGCGTATGTAGGCATTTTTTTGGACTCGTGAAAAAATAGAAACGAATACATGGTTTTGGTTCGTTTCTTGGCGAAATATTAGTTAGCGTTTTCAAAATCAGCCAATTTCATGCACGGGCCTTTTTTCTTTGCCTTTTTGTACGGAATTTTGCATCTTGTGGCTTCTCCAACCGTGCTTCCTATTGGAGTATCAGTGCCTCCAGCCTTTCCTCCTGAGCTTTTTCTCCTAATGTGCCTACTTGATTGTTTAATTCGGTGACAGTTTTTGCCTTTAAAAGATTCAAGCGCCTTTCGCATTTCCAGATAACGCTGATGGTTCCGAAATAGACCTCGAATCTTCCGGGCCAAATGGAAACGGTCAAAATAGAAGAAGGCCCGGGGTTTAAAAATTATCCCGGCAAGCCGTGATTCCATCCGGCGCCGTCTTCTTTGATCACTAATTTATAGAGGCTCTATACGATTTGTTGGGGTTTAGAAACAATTCAAAAAATAAGACACGTGGGCTCCGATTTCTTTTATACCGGATCTGGTCAACCAACAAAGAAAGGAGCCACGTGCCAATTGAATCGTAACCTATTTCTCCCCGGTTTGAAAGATGTGAAAATCAACAAAGTGGAAACCTGTGAACATTCGATTCACTTTTACTTCGAAATGCCTGTGAAGCCCCACCGCTGCCCCCGCTGCGGTACGGAAGGGAGAAAAATCCACGACTACCGCATTCAAAAGATTCGGCATTTCAAATGGTTTGAGCGGCCGACGGTTCTTTTTTACAGAAAAAGAAGATATGCCTGCCAAACATGCGGAAAACGGTTCGTGGAAGAAAATCCGTTCGTTGAGCGATATCAGCGGTTTTCCAAAGAGTGGAACCAGGCCGTGAATGTGCGAAGCATTCATGCCAAAACGTTCGAAGACCTGGCTTTCCAGTTTGGGGCCTCGGTTTCGACGGTGATCCGGCGTTTTGATGCGGTGGCAAAAAAGGAATTGCAAGATCATCCCGAATTGCCGAAAGTGATCGCCATCGATGAATAGAAAGGGGACACGCGCGCCGGAAAGTACCAGGTGATCATCGCCGACGGCCAAACGGGAGAACCGCAGGATTTTGCCCAATCGGAAGAAGAAAACCATCAGCCGTTACTTGAAAAAGTATGGGGCCCAGGTGGAAACGGTCATTATGGACATGAGCCATTCCTTTAAGCTGGTCGTGCGGGAGGCGCTGGACCGCCCCTTGATCATCGCGGATCGGTTTCATGATTGCCGGTATGTGTATTGGGCGCTGGATCAGGTGAGAAGGAACGAAAAGGCCGCATGGAGTGAGTATGACCGGAAGAAATGCAAGCGGATGAGGCGGATCTTTTATAAAAAGAAGGAGGAACTAAGCGCAAAGGAACGCTGGTATTTCAACCGATACCTCCAGAAGTCGGAGGCGCTGAAGAAAGCCTATGAACGGAAAGAGGTCTTTTGCCGTTGGCTGGAGCTGGCCAAAGATAATGGGGAGGAAGGCATCCTTCAAACCAAGGAAGAATTGCATCAATTTTATCGACGGGTCGAAGAGTCAGGGATTGAAGCGTTTCAACGCTGTGTTCCGACTTTGAGGAATTGGGAAATGGAAATCCTGAACAGTTTTATTTTTGGCTGCACGAATGGCTTTTTGGAAGGGATCAATAACCACACGAAAGTGATGAAGCGAAATGCGTATGGATTCCGGAACTTCGAGCGCAAGGGCGAGGATCCTGCTTACATACAAGTATAAAAGAATCGGGGTCCATGTGGGGTAAGGCCGCAGGCCCCCACCCCAACATTTACAAAGGACCGGTTTTTAAATCATTGTTGATCCCAAATAGAAGATAATACATCCAATCGAAAGCAAAGAAAAGCCCTTTGTTCCTTGACTCATATAGCAAAAATCCCGCCGTAAAGGCGGGATTTTCGGCTGCCCGGCAACGACCTACTCTCGCAGGGGGTCGCCCCCCAACTACCATCGGCGCTGAGAAGCTTAACTTCCGTGTTCGGGATGGGAACGGGT
>NZ_KB912907.1 GCF_000383875.1 Caldibacillus debilis DSM 16016
GTCCAACGATTCTACAAGAAATTCAGGAGCAACGTAAAGCGGCATAAACCATTTCGGAGTGCTGATGGTTTTTGCGAACTTTATTTGACACTAACTGCTCGGAAGACAGTTTCGAGCATTTTTTTTTTATTTACAATATATCTGGTTAAATAAATTATCGTTGAAAAGTAGACGCAAGTAGCAAAATAATATTTCTATAACTTACTTTCATTTTTCACTCCTAGTTTACAGTTTAGGTACCAACTTATCACTGTCTCATTATTTTACCATCCGAAAAAATTTACTACAGGGCGGACAAAATAATCAGATTTATCAAAAAATATTTGTGTTAGTAATAAAATTTGGTAGAATAAAAAAGTAAAGAAGAAGATATTGTCAAGAAAAATAGAATAAATTATTTATGTACATACAGGGCTAAAAGAAAGGAGATTAGTGAAGTGAAAAAAATATTTCTAAGCTTGATTATTTTTTTATTATGTGTTTTTCAAAGTACGTGGATATTACCAGGAAATGATTTTAAGGTTTCCGCAAGTACATTGTCTTTAAATGGAAATATTAAAGAAAGCACGACGAGTAAGCTTGGCAAGATTAACGCTACTGGAAGTAAAATTTATTATAATCTAAACAATTTAAAGTCATTTTTCATAACAACAAATACACATATCAATAAAGTGTATTACATAAAAAAATTAGCAAAACTAAATAATCAGATCTATTACTTACTTAGCACTCAACCCAGTAGTGAAAAAGGAGTAGTTGGTTGGGTACATGCAAATGATGTAACTGTGCGAGATCATGTAGGTGTCGATAATAAATCAAAAACTCTTTATGTTAGAGGAACAGGCCATGCATACAGCAAAGCTTGGGGAGATAGTAAAGATATCGTTTTTGAAGATTTGTCTATTTATAGAAATTCAATATTTAAAGTAAATAAAACGGAAAAAGTAGGAAACAACATCTGGTACCGGGGTTTACTAAATGGGAAGACAGTATTTTTGCATTCTAATTGGGTTATGGAAAGTAAAGAAGAAAAAACAAGCAAATTAGGCCATTTAAAAAATGAAAATGTAAAGATATACAATCGTTACCATACTACATCCATAACTGCTGGTGCAACACTAACCAATGCTGTTTACTATATTAAAAGTCAGATTGATTATAAAGGAACGAGATATTATTTAATTAGCACACAACCTAGCAGTGAAAATGGTGTAATTGGTTGGGTAAGTGCGAATGATCTTTCCATCCGTGACCATGTTGGAGTTGATACCCAGTCCAAAACTCTTTACATAAAAGGTTACGGTCTTGCCTACAGTAAAGCTTGGGGTGGAAAAAAAGACATCGTATTTGAAGATTTGAAAAGTTACAAGAATCACATATTTAAAGTTAATAAAACAGAAAAAGTAGGAAATAATATTTGGTACAGAGGAGTGCTTGATGGAAAAACTGTATTCCTTCATGCCAATTGGGTCGGGGTTAAAGAGGAATCAGTAACAAGTAAATTGGGACACTTAAAAAATGAAAGTGTGCAAATCTTCAAAACGATTGGGGATTATTCCTCAGCTTTCACAGCAAAAGGATTAACCAATGCTGTCTATTATATAAAGAAACAAGCATCGGTAAATGGAGAGACTTATTATTTATTAAGTAGTCAACCCAGCAGTGAAAAAGGTCTGATCGGTTGGGTACATTCAGGAAATGTAGATACCCGAACCCATGTGGGAGTTGATACAATACCAAAAACCTTCTATGTAAAAGGAACGGGTAAAGCCTATAGTAAAGCATGGGGCGGCGAGAAAGACATAGTGTTTGAAGATCTCAGTAAATATAAAAATAATGTGTTTATAGTAAACAAAACGGAAAAAGTTGGGAACAACATATGGTATCGGGGTATACTGAATGGGAGAACTGTATTTTTGCATTCCAATTGGGTTTCCGGAGATTTTGTTACTTACATTCATTATGGTGTTACCCTAAATGAAGCTTTAAATATTCAGATGCAAAAAAATCCCCAAACTGACAAATATCAATATTCACCAGCATATGTTTATAGTAAAGATGTCGATATAAATACTGGTGGTAAGATTACTGGGAGTAGTGTGAATTTAAGAACATCGCCTAAATTAACGGCTGGCATATATAAGACGGTAAATGCCGGAACTCTCTTTATTCTGTTAGATAGTAATATTACCGGTGATGCATATAATAATGATAAGAAATGGTACAAGATAGAATATGATAATAAAATTCTATATGTACACAGTTCATTAGCCAAAATAAACATAAAAGTAGGTAAAGTGAATAAAAATAATGTTAACATCTATTCTAGCAGTAATACAAATAGCCATATCTACGGAACCGAGAAAAATGGTAAGTTATTAGAAATTGTGGAAGTAGGGACTAATTGGCACAAAATTACTTATAATACATGGAGAAATGCGACTCCCTCTGATGTGAAATATTATTTGGATCCGACAAACTTTCAAAATGATCCAATACAAAAGTTTCAATTCTTGGACCTTACAAAACCAAGCGGAGCAACAGCAAGCCAATTGAACATGTATCTTAAAGGGAAGGGAGTATTAGAGAATAAAGGTGAAAAATTTATCGAAGCAGCAAATAAATATGGAATTAATGATATATATTTGATCTCGCATGCATTATTAGAGACCGGTAACGGCACTTCAGAATTGGCAAAAGGTGTAAAATATAATGGTGTTACCGTATATAATGTGTATGGTATAGGCGCATATGATGGGAACCCTATAGAAAACGGTGCAAAGACCGCTTATGAAAGAGGTTGGACAACAATTGATAAGGCAATTGTAGAAGGTGCCGCTTTTATTGGTAACAACTATATAAAGACGGGGCAAAATACTTTGTATAAGATGAGATGGAATCCGGCAAGTATGGAAAAAGGTATAGCAGATCACCAATATGCTACTGATATTGGTTGGGCTTATAAACAGGTTATTACATTATATAATTTATATCAACAAATTGGAATAAATAGCACAATACTAGAGATTCCAGTTTATAAGAATTAAAAAACACCTTAACATGATGCACTTTGGTGATGATGTATAAAAGTTTGTGTAAAGCATTTTGCTAGACCAAAAGAAAAAAGGTAGGGTATTCTCTGATTTAGCCATAACACATTCCAGAGAAA
>NZ_KB912908.1 GCF_000383875.1 Caldibacillus debilis DSM 16016
CCCCTGGGGGGGAACCAGCCCCCCCTCTATTCCAAATCTATTTCAGAGATACCCTATCTATCTTACATTACACAAAATTCTTGACGGTACCAAATTTTACGCCCGGCGCCTGAATTTATTGAAAAAACTTGCAGGAAAATTATTACGGAGGGCGAAATATTAAGTAGATTTTCCTTGGGAGGGTAAAGAAGATGGCAGATAAACGCAGAGTAAAACCGGAAGATCTGTATGAATTGCTTTCCGTCGGAAATCCCGTTTTTTCTCCGGACGGAAAAAGGGCCGCCTATGTGGTCACCGGGATCAGCGAGGAAAAAAATGATTATTATTCCAATATTTTTGTCCTTGATCCGGAAACGAAACAATCTTTTCAATGGACGCACGGAAAATGCCGCAACCATTCCCCGGCCTGGTCGCCCGACGGAACCCGGCTCGCCTTCGTTTCCAACCGGAACGGGGATCCGCAAATATATGTCATGAACACGGATGGAGGGGAGGCCAAGCAGGTCACCGATGCGGAGAAGGGGGCGGCCAACCCGGTCTGGTCGCCGGACGGCAAAAAAATGGCCTTTACGGTCCGCGTCAAACCGGGGGAAACCGTTTTGAAAAAGGGGAAGAAGGAGGAGAAGGAGGAAAAGAAGAGGCCGGAGCCCCTTGAAGTGGAGAAGATGAAATACAAATCCGACGCAAGGGGGCTATTTGACGGGAGGTACCAGCATATCGCCGTCCTGGACCTGGAAACGGAAGACGTCCGGCTGATCACGGAAGGGGAGAACAGTTTTTCCCCGCAAGGGTGGTCCCCCGACGGAAGATACTTTGCCTTTTCCGACATCATGCACGAGGGGGACGATCTTTCCTTCCACCAGGATATTTACCTCCTCGACTGGCATACCGGAAAGACGGAAAATATCACGAAGGGGCGGGGGATGTTCAATCAATGCGCCTGGTCGAAAAGCGGGCGGTATTTGGCCGTCGTCGGCCACGGACAGGAATTTAAAAATGCGACGTTGAACAAGATCTGGATTTACGATTTGCAGGAAGGGCGGTTCGATTGCCTGTCGGAAGGTTGGGACATCGCCGTCGGCGACTTTATGATCGGCGATTTTCTGCAGGGCGTCGCCGCTCCGCGACCGGTTTGGGACGAGGACGACCGGGGGTTATATTTTCTCGCCTCGCGGGAAGGGAACACCAACCTGTATTATTCCGATTTGAAGGGAAATTTGCGGCAATTGACGAAGGTGGAAGGGCATGTGTACGGCTTTTCCGTTTCCAAAGAGGGGAAGGCGATCGTTTCCGCCGCATTTCCCGTCAAGCCGGGCGAGTTGTATGAAGCGGATCTTGAACGGGGAAGCCTTGTCCCGTTAACGGCCGTGAACCGGTCTTTTTTGGAAAGGGTGGAACTTTCCGAGCCGGAAGAGATCCGGTTCGCCGGGGCGGAAGGGGAGACCGTCCAAGGCTGGCTGATGAAGCCGGCGGGCTTCCGGGAAGGGAACAAGTATCCCCTCATTTTAGAGATTCACGGCGGCCCCCATATGATGTACGGGAACACCTATTTCCACGAATTCCAGTGCCTGGCTTCCCAAGGGTTCGCCGTCCTCTACACCAATCCCCGCGGCAGCCACGGCTACGGCCAGAAGTTTGTCAATGCGGTGCGGGGGGATTACGGAGGGAATGATTACCGGGATTTGATGCTCGCCGTCGATTATGTCTTGAACCGTTTTTCCTTCATCGATGAGAACCGGCTCGGCGTAACGGGCGGGAGCTACGGCGGCTTCATGACCAACTGGATCGTCGGCCATACGAACCGTTTCAAGGCGGCGGTCACCCAACGGTCCATTTCCAATTGGATCAGTTTTTACGGGGTGAGCGATATCGGTTATTACTTCAATGAATTTCAGCATATGCTCGATCCGTCGGATTTTGAAGGATTGTGGAAAATTTCTCCCCTGGCTTACGTGGACCATATCGAGACGCCGCTATTGATCTTGCACAGCGAAAAGGACTACCGCTGCCCGATCGAGCAGGCGGAACAATTGTTCATCGCGCTGAAGCACCGGAAGAAACCGGTGAAATTCGTCCGTTTCCCCGAAGCGAACCACGAGCTGTCCCGGAGCGGAAAACCGAATTTGCGCATCCGCCGGCTGCATTATATCGCGGATTGGTTCAAACAATATTTGCTGCCGTAAAGCCGAAAGGATGGCCGGAATCTTTCGGGAAAGCTTTTGCGCCATCGCGGCCGGCCCGTGTTTGTCGAAAGGCGCGCGGCATCATGAGATTCCGAGGCGAAGCCGTTGCCGGCCGGCGTTTCCCGCCGCGGCAGCCGTCCGCAAAGCCCTCCGGTTCGTTCCGGAGGGTTTTTCGGCGGAAAAAGCCCCATCCGCCCACCCAAGCAAAGCCGGCGGCAAGGCTCGTCCGAGGGCGCAGGTAAGGGAGCGTTTGGGCTGATCGGGCAATAGGGCCGGCGACGTTCACCTTTCCTTTCGGCCGAGGACGTCCGGGGAGGAAGGAAACCGGCCCCGGCATTTCGCCGGGAGGCGAGCATCTCATGATGACCTTTGGCGAAATGCGAAGAAACTTCCTGCCGTTTCGCCGGCCAAACCGCCCGAGATTTTTGACGGGCTTTTCCGATCTTTCTTGGAAACCAATTCCCTTTTCACATAAATTGGCAATGAAAAAATGAATTTTCCCGCGCGAAGGACCGGACGATCGGGAAAGATAAGGAAAAGGATTTTCCCGCCCGGGCCCGCTGCGCCCCGTCCTTAAATTTCCGGACCGTGGCCGGAGCGGCCGGCGAGTTTTCCCGGATAAACCTCGGGAAAACCCGAAGGGAAACGGGCCTTCGCCAAGCTGTCCCAAGACGAAAGGGGGGGCAGGAGAACCAAACGGGCAAAGGGGACGGATAAACCTTATGGGTCGGTCGAGGTGCGGATTTCGGCGCATATTTCAGCTGGACAAGCATCCGGATAAACCTTATGACCTGGTCGAGTTTCCGTCCAAAGGTGATGAGAAAGGTATGTGTAAAATTTTTCTCGGTACAGGAACTATCCAGTAGGCAAAAAAAGAGAAGGCGTCCTACAATAGAGTTGTCCATCACAACACTTCCCAA
>NZ_KB912909.1 GCF_000383875.1 Caldibacillus debilis DSM 16016
AAAAAAGTGACCGGGAAAACGGAAAAAGGCGCGACCATTTACATTTATCGCGGCTCGAAGCTCATCGGCAAAGGCGCCGTATCCGCGAAAGGCACCTTCAGCGTCGCCATTTCCGCCCAGAAAAAAGGCACGGTACTGAAAGTGTACGCCATCGATAAAGCAGGAAACCGCAGCGCCGCCCGGACGGTAAAAGTGTATTAGGCGGTGGTGATGCGGTTTCCGCAAGCCTCCGGTCCATGAACGATTATGGGCTGCAGATTCATAACGATCAGGTCCGGGATGAGCGGATCAAATGGACGGCGGGATCTGGCTGCCTCAAGGGAAGCCAACGCCGACGAGGGGTACGCACTCCCTCCTTTCATTCTGAATAACGGAAAACTGGAACCTCATGGGGTTCCAGTTTTTTATGCCGTTGAATATGGCAAAATTTTAATTTTTGAAATGCCGAAAGTTGCGTCCTGAAGCGCAAGAAATTGGGTAATAAAGCGGACGGGAAACGGTTCGTATGGCCAAACCTGAGTCCGTCGAGCGAGACGCAAAAATTTCACAAAGATTTGGAATTAACCGGCTGCGCCGTTTTAAGATCATTCGATTTCTTGCGTGTCGAATCTTCTGGGGTCATGGAAAAGCCGTGGTTATATTTTCTGTCCTATTAAACGCTCAGCAACAGCAAGTTTTCCAAAAAAATGAAAAAAACGATTTTCTTTTCATGAGTTTCGTATAAAATTTTAAGTAAGAATACTAGTTTTCCGAGGGATGCTGGAGAGGGGGATGCTTTTTATAAAGTGAAAACGGTTTCCATATTGACAGTTTCATTGTCGAATTTTCATGTCAGGAGGATTTGAATGAAAAGATTACGAAAAATATTGTCTATAATGTTAGTAAGCCTTCTCGTGTTTTCCCCGCTACCGGCAAAGGGGGAATCCCCGTCTGCCCGTGACGCGGACGTTAAAGTATTGAAGAAGATTGCCGCGACGGATTCCCGCCCGTTAAAGAATCCGTCAAACTTGCAATCGACCTTCGATTATCATGATCCCGCCGAATATCCGCTCGTTTCGCAAGGGCAAAAAATTGCCGATCTGAAAGACCGTTATGGGACGAACCATACATTTACATTAAAAGAGGTTAGAGAAAGTCCATCTTATCCCGATAGTATTGACCTCATCGTCGGGTATGCGTCCGACTTCGCATATACCAAAGAAAGCAAGGTATATTTTGAATTTTTTTACGATATTGGCGGTTATCTTGAATATATCGGACGTACGAGCTTTAACACCGTTGGATATACGAATGTGAATTTGATTTCCACGATCCCCAATGATTATTACACAGATCAGGAATATATTTATGTTCGCTTAGGCATTGTGAATGAAGCAAATCCCGGGTATTATTCGGCCGTCACCACGTTCAAAGTGGAGAATCCCTTAAACGCCGACACCTCTGATGACTATGTGGTCATCAGCAATGAATCGGTAGATGAATGGGATTTTCAATATACGGGTTCTTTTGACTTTCGTATGGACAACTCGAAGATCACCATCGACAAAAACTTAAACCCCGGCGCCTATCGGATGGATGCCGTCCTTCCTTACGATCCGAAAAAAAATAACAGCAAACCGCTGAATAAAAGCACGAACCGGATCACCCGAAGCTATCAAGTCGGCGACAAAAAAGATTTTTGGGTGACCGATTTGATGACGGACGAAGATTATCAGATCGAAGCGGAATTGCTTTACAGCGGGACAAAGGCGAATGTCTGGGTGCATAATAATCAGATTACGAAAAACCAAGCGGAACAATTGGGGAAAGAATTTGACCAAAAAATCTACTCGACGGTCGTCAATCATTTCGGGAAGGAATCCGATGTCGACGGCGACGGGAAAATCAATATCTTATGCTTCGATATTCAAGACGGATTTGCTGGGTACGGGGGCTATGTGGCCGGTTACTTCTATGGGCGGGACTTGCATAATGACCCGTATTCCAATCGATCGGAAATTTTTTACATTGATACCTATCCCACGATGGGCATGAGCGGTACGAAGGATGTGACGAAGGCTTATTCCACCCTCGCCCATGAGTTCCAACATATGGTCAATTACAATCAGAATGTGCTCATCGAGGGCAATTATCTGGGCATGGATACTTGGTTGAACGAAGCCTTGTCCATGGCCGCCGAACAGATTTATTTAGGAAAGGTTTTGAGCGACCGGATCGACTATTACAATGTCTCCGAATCCATTCGGGAAGGGCATTCCCTGTTGTTTTGGGACAGCTATGGCGACGTCTTGGCCAACTATTCCTTGTCCTATTTGTTCGGCCAATATATTAAATTGCAGGCGGGACAAGGAAACGCCATTTTTAAAGAAATCATTCAGGATCCGAATGAAGATTATCGGGCAGTCGAAAGCGTCATCAAGAAATATATTGATCCGTCATTAACCTTCGGAAAAATGATGACGAACTTTCGCGTCGCCCTGTTGAAAAAAGAACCGACGGGTTTGTACGGTTTTAAAGGGGCCCCCGGTTTTGACCGCATTGAGCCGAGGATTTATACTGGCGGTCCGACTTATTTGTTCGGCGGCGGCGCAATTGTGAAAAAAATTAATATGGACAATTTTACAGAACCTGCCGATAAAGGCGAGCAGGTCACGTACACGTATGTCCGCGGCGATGAAATTAGCATCCCGAAGGTCAGCCTGAGCGTCGATGAGGTTTCCGATCAGGATACGGTTGTCAAAGGGACGACGGTGCCGTGGGCGAGTGTATATGTGGAAAAAGATTCCTACTGGATCGGTTTTGGGATCGCTGACAGCTGGGGGAATTTCTCGGTTTCGATCCCGAAACAGAATGCTGGGACCGTATTAACGGTTTATGCGGAAGACAGTTCCGGGAACAGAAGTGAAAAAGTGAAGGTCACCGTCGTTGACAAGACCCCTCCGGCGAAACCGACGGTAAATCCCGTCGGGGATAATGCCACGCAAGTGACGGGGAAAACGGAA
>NZ_KB912910.1 GCF_000383875.1 Caldibacillus debilis DSM 16016
GCAGTTTAGAAGCCGCTGAAAAAGTCGTATATTTGACCGTTCAAGATTTTAACGAGAAATGGGCAGAACGAAAGTTGCGAGGATTTGCCGAAGCGTATGAAGCCCTCGAGCGAATGTTTGAAGAACATTATTTTTAACCAAATATTGTAAATAAATAAAATAAGGGGATTCTCCCTTTCCACACAGGAGACTTGAATATTCAGTCTCCTGTGTGGAGGAAACAGCCCTACTCTATTCTAAATCCATTTCAGAGATACCCTATCTATCTTATGACGGTACCAACTGCATAAATTGAAAATACATCTGTGATTCCTGATTTTTATTGATTCTTCTATACTTCGTAAAATAAAAACTATTTCCACATATACAAATAATTAAGCCTAATAATGCAGGTTTTAGAATTGATTTTCCTTTTAGACCATGATTATGCAAGAAAAACCGGAAGTAAAATTTCATCAACCAATAACTCCAGTCGCTTTTCATCCATTACACCTTTTCGCATAAGATATTCCACACGGATCAAGTCAAAGGGCAGGGTCAGTGTCGTCTCGCTGACCTCTTTTATTTTTTCTCCTCTCGCTTTTGCAAAACCAAGCAGTTTTTGCATGACAAGAATATTTTTATTTGTTGCGTTGACTGTAATTTCGGTCATTTTCTTGTTATTTTGTCCCATCTCAAATAAAATAGCATTCATTATTTCCGGACCAACTTCTAAATAGGCTTTGTTATAAAGTGTGAGCAACTGCAACAAGTCCCCGCGCAAACTTCCCGTATCCTCAATTTTATCAATCAACTCACCGTCAAGTACTTTCTTCATTTTATAAACCATAATTTCGTGGATTAAATCAAGCTTTGTTTGCCAGCGCCGATAAATTACGGTACGGCTAGTTTTTGCGGCTTTTGCAATTTCCTGAAAAGTGAGATTGATATAACCAACTTTTTTGATTAATTCAATAGTGGCATTATAGATGCTTTCATATAGTGCATCTCCCCTTCTGCGCATACTTCTGCCCGCATTTTTCATTTTCACGATCATCCTCTCCGGGAACAGTTTAAAATTTATTCTCGTTCTCGTAGATCAACTTCAATATATTTTTCAATCATTATAGCATATCCCAGGGTTAAATAATGTACACCTTGCACCTTATTATATTTTTTATGTATACTTAAGGTACATAATGTATCTTAAGGAGGAGATGGAAATATGGAAAAAGAAAAGTTGCCTAAGGACATCATTAGCATCGCCTGGATTTTAGTACTTGGTGCACTCCCTTCTATGCTGGACACCACTATCGTCAATATAGCAGTTAATGATTTTACAAAGATGTTTTCAACCAGTTTTGCTGTAGCACAATGGGTGGTTACCGGATATACTTTGGCTTTGGGAATTGCGGTTCCGTTTTCTGGATGGCTGATGAAGAAATATGACGGCAAGAAAATATTTATGGGAGCTTTGGGCCTATTTTTGGTCGCTTCAATTCTTTGCGGTCTTTCTTGGAATATGCCAAGTTTAATCATATTCCGGGTTTTACAAGGTTTTGCTTCCGGGCTCATCATTCCAACATTGACCGCCTTGATTGTACAGACTGCAGGCAATGAAAACCTCGGACGTTTAATGTCCATTGTAGGAATTCCGATTGTTTTTGCCCCAATTATTGGCCCGATTATAGGAGGATTAATTTTACAATATTTATCATGGAACTGGCTCTTTTTTGTGAATCTTCCATTTGGGGTTGTTGCATTGCTGTTGATGCAGTGGAAACTGCCAAAATTTGAGGCGATTGACAAAGGCGCAAAAATGGATTGGCCAGGTGTTTTATTACTGGCACTGATATCGGGAATGTTTATCCTTGGCGTAACAGAGGGCAGGGAATCGTACTTCCGTGCAACAAGCATCTTGGCATTTTCAGCCGGTGCTGTTTCCCTGATTGCTTATCTGGTTTATGCGTGGAAGAAAAAGAACAAGGCTTTGATACCATTGGCTCTTTTTAAATCCAAAAATTTCAGTGCAGCATTTTTTTCCTTGTTCTTAGCTGGATTTGCTACCAATGGGCCGATGCTTCTATTACCGATGTTTTTTCAGAATGTACGTGGACTGGATGTCATTGCATCAGCACTCTGGTTGATTCCACAGGGGATAGGAATGCTGATAGCACGGCCTTTGGTTGGAAAAATGACTGATAAATACGGAGCTCGGCTTGTCGTACTGCCTTCAATCGCTATAACTATACTTGGAACACTGCCTTTTGTATTTTTTGATGCAAGCACAATGCAATGGGTTATTTGGATTGTTTTGTTCATACGAGGAATAGGCATTGGAGGAATCACCGTTCCAGTGATGAGTGATGCTTATGTTGGGCTTGAAAAACTGCTGGTTCCTGCAGCAAGCGTAGCCACCCGCATCATCCAAAACATTGGAGCTGCCTTTGGTTCCGCAATGTTGGCAACAGTAGTGAGCAGCGCTTTAAGTGCAAAGGAAGCCACAGTATCCAACATTGCTGATGCTTATCATCTTGGCTTTATTACAAGTCTAATCTTCATGATGATCAGCATACTGCCTTCCTTGTTTTTGACAAACAAAAAGGCGGCTAACTAAAATCGGTATTAATGACTATAGATATATCTTTTTTATTCATTGTCCAATAAAGAGCTGGTAGATGATGTATAAAATTTTGTGTAAAGCATTTTGCTAGACCAAAAGAAAAAAGGTAGGGTATTCTCTGATTTGGACCACAACACATTCCAGAGAAAGGAGAACCCTACCTA
>NZ_KB912911.1 GCF_000383875.1 Caldibacillus debilis DSM 16016
ATTTTTTGAATTGTTTCTAAACCCCAACAAATAGTATAGAGCCACTCTTAAAATGGTAGCTTACGGATGAAGGAAAATCGTACAGGGCCCGGGAAAGCAAAAAGCAAAAGAGCTGGCTGTCAAAACAGCCAGCTCTTTTGCTTTTCACCCATGACCCGTACGGGATTCGAACCCGTGTTACCGCCGTGAAAGGGCGGTGTCTTAACCACTTGACCAACGGGCCGCGACGGAGAAGGCGGGATTCGAACCCGCGCGCCGGAAAAATCCGGCCTAACGGTTTAGCAAACCGTCCTCTTCAGCCTCTTGAGTACTTCTCCCTGGCTCCGCAGGCAGGATTCGAACCTGCGACCCATCGGTTAACAGCCGATTGCTCTACCGCTGAGCTACTGCGGAATAATGGGGCAAAAATGAAAAAAGGAAATGGGCCTGAATGGACTTGAACCATCGACCTCACGCTTATCAGGCGTGCGCTCTGACCGACTGAGCTACAGGCCCATGGAGCGGGTGATGGGAATCGAACCCACGACAACAGCTTGGAAGGCTGTGGTTTTACCACTAAACTACACCCGCATATCAAATAACGAGTTTACCGGATTGCCTCTTCCTCCGCAAGTTTTTCCAAGGAGCAAAACAAGTTGAGGCAAAGAAACGGAGTCCCGTTTTCCCCGAGAAAAAACCGGGACAAAATTTTGTGGGAATGGTGGCTCGGGACGGAATCGAACCGCCGACACAAGGATTTTCAGTCCTTTGCTCTACCGACTGAGCTACCGAGCCATATATAGGGAATGTTTTTATCAAAGTATTCACTTGTCCTTCGTCCCGATCTCGGAAAGCCAAACCAAGATGTGGCTCGATCGGTACGCTGTAGATATTTCGAATGGAGCTAACTCGATCGTGCTCTACCGACTGAGCTACCGAGCCATCGAATAATATAGGATGGCGGTCCGGACGGGGCTCGAACCCGCGACCTCCTGCGTGACAGGCAGGCATTCTAACCAGCTGAACTACCGGACCATTTATTGCGGGGGTAGGATTTGAACCTACGACCTTCGGGTTATGAGCCCGACGAGCTACCGGACTGCTCCACCCCGCGATGATAAAAAGGAAACTACGGACGCTTGGTGCCTGACTTTCCCTTGACCCGATTTCGAGAAAACCACTTGGGAATCGGGGATTAGAGCGGAGGAGGAGGGATTTGAACCCCCGCGCGGGTGTGCACCCGCCTCTCGGTTTTCAAGACCGACCCCTTCAGCCAGACTTGGGTACTCCTCCAAAGGGAATGGTGGACCTTGTAGGATTCGAACCTACGACCGGACGGTTATGAGCCGTCTGCTCTAACCAGCTGAGCTAAAGGTCCTCAAAGGATAGCGGCGGAGGGGATCGAACCCCCGACCTCACGGGTATGAACCGTACGCTCTAGCCAGCTGAGCTACGCCGCCATGATCGAAACGAAATCGTTTGAATATCTTCAGGTGGAGCCTAGCGGGATCGAACCGCNGACCTCCTGCGTGCAAAGCAGGTGCTCTCCCAGCTGAGCTAAGGCCCCATTTTTCACAGCCATTCAAATATCAACCATTTCATCTTTCCAATCAAATGCTTTCCAAGCCGGGGGAGTTTCCGCCCCTTCAACCGGGGTTACCTGCTACGCGCCCGATAGGAGTCGAACCCATAACCTTCTGATCCGTAGTCAGACGCTCTATCCAATTGAGCTACGGGCGCACGTGCCGAGGGCCGGACTCGAACCGGCACGGTAGTAACCTACCCCAGGATTTTAAGTCCTGTGCGTCTGCCAATTCCGCCACCCCGGCAAATGGAGCGGAAGACGGGACTCGAACCCGCGACCCCCACCTTGGCAAGGTGATGTTCTACCACTGAACTACTTCCGCGCTTTTGCACCATGCGGGTGAAGGGATTTGAACCCCCACGCCTTCCGGCGCCAGATCCTAAGTCTGGTGCGTCTGCCAATTCCGCCACACCCGCTTAATAGTGAGCCATGGAGGATTCGAACCTCCGACCCTCTGATTAAAAGTCAGATGCTCTACCTACTGAGCTAATGGCTCATAATAGAATGGAGTCACTTTGTTCAGATGGGGTTCAATCAATTGTCCCTGCATCATTTGCCGGGACAACCCGCAGGTTATTCAATGATATTTCGCACGTGCTTTGTCAAGGATGCTTCAGTTATTTTTCATTTTTGCCGTTTACGGCGGCTGCGGAACTAGTAGTTCAATGATGTCCAAATCGGCTCAAACGATGGGAGATGCCCATCCGGCCTTTCCGGCAGACGCAAATCATTTGCTCAGAATCATGTGAGAAAATATGTATAAAAAAATTAATCACAACTAATGCAAAAATGGTGGAGGATGACGGGATCGAACCGCCGACCCCTTGCTTGTAAGGCAAGTGCTCTCCCAGCTGAGCTAATCCTCCGCAATAATAACCGTCCCAGCGAGGACAATAATAATTATAATGGATTTACGGATGATTTCAAGATGATTTTTTACACCTTCAAAACCAGATAGCGGTCCGGCAAGCCCACCCTTTAACCTTGCGGTTAAGTCCTCGATCGATTAGGATCCGTCAGCTCCACACGTCGCCGTGCTTCCACCCCGGACCTATCTACCTCGTCTTCTTCAAGGGATCT
>NZ_KB912912.1 GCF_000383875.1 Caldibacillus debilis DSM 16016
AGTCCCCTGGGGGGGAACCAGCCCCCCCTCTATTCCAAATCTATTTCAGAGATACCCTATCTATCTTACATTACACAAAATTCTTGACGGTACCACTTTGGTTTATGGAAGAGTTTTGAGAACCAAAGTGCATTTCTTATTAATGGGGGTATATTGTTCATGATTGATGTAAATGCACGAGTAGGGAATTACCTGATCGACGGATTTAAAGATGTGGAAATCGAAAAAAGTGGAAATCTGTGAAAAAATTCGGTGAGCCTCAGATTACCGTAGATTCGCAACTTTTGCATCAACTTTTTCTCGGTAACACCCAGGATGCGGGAGTAGCCAAGCTGCTGGAATCCGTACTGAACCAAGTGTTACAAGCCCAGGCAACGGAACAGTTGAGGGCAGAGCCCTACGAACGGACAGAAGAACGAAAAGGATATCGAAACGGTACGTATCCGCACCAATTGAGCACTCGGCACCTTTACGCTTCGCGTCCCCCGGATTCGCGGCAGGAAGTTCTCAGCAGAGCTGTTTGCCCGTTACCAACGCAACGAACAAGCTCTGGTCTAGACCTTGATGGAGATGGTCGCAGGCGGGGTGTCGACGCGAAAGGTAGCCCAGATTACGGAAGAATTATTCGGTACGGAGTTTTCGAAATCCACGGTGTCCGAACTGTGCAAGTGTCTCGAACCGGTTGAGACGGATTGGAACAACTGCCCGCTTCATGACCACCCATACCCGTTTGTCCTTATCGATGCGCCGGTTTTCAAAGTGCGCGAAGACGGCCGCGTACGGCCGAGAGGCGCTCTCATCGGGATCGGGGTCAACACCGACGGATATCGCAAGGTTGGGGGTTCATGCTTGGCGACAGCGAATCGGAAGCCAGTTGGGGTGAATTTTTCAGCTGGCTGAAAAGCCGCGGGCTTCGAGGCGTCGATCGGATTGTGTCAGATGACCACGGCGTGTTGGTGCGGGCCATCCGCAAACACTTCCAAAGCGACACCTGGCAGCGGTGCCAGACCCACTTCCTGCGCAATATTCTGGACGCCACGCCAAAAGCTCTGCAAGATGAAATACATAGCCGGGTACGGGCCATTTTCGACGCACCGGATCTGGATACGGCGCGGCTGCTCTTGAATCAGGTCTTTGAGGCATACGAAACGAAAGCGCCGAAAGCCATGACAATCCTGGAAGCCGGTTTTGAAGATACGACGGCGGTCCCGCTTTTGCCGGAAAAGTACCGCAGGCGTCTCCGCACAGCCAGCCCTTGCGCGCTTGAACGAGGAAATCCGCCGTCGGGAACGGGTGATTCGCATCTTTCCCAATCGGGAATCGGCCAAACGGCTGATTGGAGCATAACTCATGGAAATCGACGAAAAATGGGCCAACGGCAGAAAGTATTTGAAGTATTTGGATATGGACCGCTATCTGGAGTGGCGTAAATCCCAGGCCGTGAACAAAAACAACAAGAACATAAGTATCGGCTAAAAAGCGTCTGTCGCAGCCTCTCAAAGACGCGAAATGTTCCATCTTCCACTTCAAGCGGGCATTCTAACCGAGGGAAAATTTACACACAACTATGGACTTGATCGTGGATGAGCGTCGGATCCGAGAGCTATTTACCCTGTCTTTTATGGATCGAAAAGAAAATGCCTTTTTTCTCGGTCCACCGAGGATTGGAAAGACGCACCTGGCAAATTCGATTGGAAAGGAGGCGATCGTAAGAGGATATAAAACGTATTTTAATTACCGCCCATGATTTGGTCACCCAGTTAAGAAGGGCTGTCCAGGAAGGAAAGCTGGAAAAAAAGCTTTGTATGTTTGTGAATCTAACCGTTTTCATTATTGATGAAATGGGCTACTTAAAACTGGACCCGAACAGCGCTCATTACTTATTTCAGGTCATCGCCCGCCGGTAAGAACATGCCACGATTATCCTCACCTCCAACAAAAGCTTTGGGGAATGGAGAGAAATCGTGAGATTCGGTTCTTGCGACAGCGAAGTTAGACCGATTACTGCGTCATTCTATTATTTTCAATCTAAAGGGGAAAGCTATCGATTACGGGAAAAAAGGCTCCAACAAGAAAAGCAGAAGGATCAATGAGGTCCTTATGGGGAATTTTAAACCGGCGATTTTGGGGAATAAATAATCGGCCTTGACACTAATTACATCGTATTGAAAAGAGATCAATGACTATACACAAGTGATAAAACGAAATGTATATGGATTTAAGAACTTCGAACGGTTAAGGACCGGAATTGATTTATAAGGAAGGGTTCAAGCGGAGTAAGGTCAATTCCTTCATCACCGCAATATTATAGAAAGGATTCAAATTTTCTTGAAATAATTATTTTTATAAACAATAATGAACCCACTTGGAAAATATTTGTGCACTATCCCAATTTTGGAGGAAGTGTCAAGCGTCAGTGAAAATGTCATACTAACGCGTCAGTGAATATGTCACTGATATATTTACTTTGACCTCAGTTCATTCAAGCCGGTTTCAGT
>NZ_KB912913.1 GCF_000383875.1 Caldibacillus debilis DSM 16016
CTTCACACCAAGGGAATTGATTATTCAACAGAAAAAATCCAGGATGCCATCCGGAGTGCGACGATTACGAAAGTGCACTTGGATGGAAAAGAAATCTTTATAAAAAATAAATCTGACGACGTATTTTCCGATATTTTAAAGGCATTTGGGCTAGAAGATATCCCCGCATATGGGGTTAAAGATAAAAGGACGAAAACATATCTACATACCAAAAAATAAAGAACTCCCCAAAAAACGCGATCATGACGCTGTTTTCGGGGAGTTTTTGTTTCTGGAACTGTAAAAGTCGGGAAATCGGCCGGTTTCCGGTTTTTCGCCCATTTCTTTTTCCGCGGCGGCAAAAGATAAGGCTGTTTCCGGAGGGATTCCTCCGAAAACAGCCTTTTTCCTTTTCCGGCCGGGACAAGTATTGTCCGGCGCCGTTTTCGCGGGAAGAAACCTAAACGTTTCTTCCCGCCTGTTTCATGAATCCTCAATCAGCGCCATTTTCCCTGGCGGGCGTCGTGAAATTCCTGCTGTTTTGATTGTTCAGGCCGCCGTTCCTTCCTTCGCTGCTGTTTCCGCCGTTTCCGCCGTTTCCACCGCTTCCGCTGCTGCCGCTGCCCCCGTTATTTCCGCCGTTTCCTCCCTGACCGTTGCCGTTTCCGCCATTATTCTGGCCTCCGCCGCCCTGGTCGTTTCCTTGGCCGTTGTCATCCCCGCCATCATCCTGCGGCTGTTCCTCGGAGGCTTCATCGTCGTCATCCGACCCGTTCTGTCCGCCGTTCGGCTGGCCGTTCCCGTTTTCGGGCAGGCCGGGCTGCTCCTCGTCGGAATAGGCCGTCAAATCGACGGTCACGCTGGCCGGGCGGCTCTTCATCCCTTCATATACCGCATAGACGGTAAAGGTATATTTGACCCCGGGCGTCACGTTTTCGATGACGAGCCCTCTTTCGTCCGTCGTCTTCAGCAATTGCGGCGCGCCGCCGTTTTCGGACACGTACACCTCAAAGGCAAGCCCTTCCGCTTTTTTGGCCTTCCATTGCAAGGTGATGGAATTTTCCTTTTCATTGAAGCGCGCCTTCAGATTTTCGGGCGCGGGAATCTCGCTGATTTGATCGGAAACTTCCTTCGGCTCATAACCTTTGACGAAGTATTCATAGATGATTTGGCTGGACGGGGTAAAAGGACCGGCCAGCTGGGGCGGGTTCGTCCCCCTCACGACGCCCAGCCGCACCACGCTTTTCGGCTGGGTGAAATCGGGCGTGTCGATGCCTTGATGGACATAGGCCATTAAGTTTTTGAAGATTTGTTTGGCCAGCGGTTGTTCCGCGGGGCTTAATCCGTCCTTTTTCTTTTCGTACCCGACCCAGACGGCGGCGGTGTAGTTGGTGGAATATCCGCCCATCCAGGAATCGGGCACGAATCGGTCATCCAGCCCGTATTTTCTCAATTCCTCATCCGTATAGTTCGTCGTCCCGGTTTTTCCCGCCAGGGGGATCCCCGGAACATTTGCGCTGACCCCGGTTCCGGCCCGCATGACCGTTTTCAGCATGTCGGTGATCATGAAGGCGGTATAGTCGCTCATGGCGACTTTGGAGACGATGTTCGGTTTGATCTCCGTCTCGCCGTCGCTCAGCACGATCTTCTTGACCGCATGGGGCTCGTTGTATACCCCGTTGTTTCCGAAGGCGCTGTAAGCCCCGGCCAGATGGATCGGCGCGATTCCCTTCTTCATTCCCCCGATGGCGTACGATTCATAGATCGTATCCTCCAAGGGGATGCCCAAATTGACGGCGAATGACCGGGCCTTTTCGAGGCCGACGGTCTGCAGGGCCTTTACCGCCGGAATGTTCAGCGATTTTTGCAGGGCGAACCGCATCGTGACATTTCCGTAATACCGGTTGCCGAAGTTGTTGACCTTCGTTCCGTCCGAGTAGGTGTGGGGCTTATCCTCGAAGATCTGGGCGGTCGACCATTTTAAATATTCGATGGCCGGTCCGTAGTCCAAAATCGGCTTGATCGTCGACCCGGGCTGGCGCCGGATGTCCGTCGCATAATTGAGCCCCCGGAGCACCTTTTGATGGCGGCCGCCGCCGATCGCCCGGATTTCTCCGGTTTTCGTGTCGAGCAGAACGACCCCGGACTGGATTTTGTCATTCGGGAAGGCGATAATTTTATCCGTATTCAGCAGTGTATGGACGTATTCCTGGGCCTTCGGATCCATGGTCGTATAAATTTTTAACCCGTCGGTGTACACGTTGTAGCCCATTTTTTCCACTTCGTCGATGACCCGGTCGATGAACGATTGATACGGGGAATCGTCCTTGAGGTTTTCTTGTTCTTTCACGATCAGATCTTTAACTTTTACCTTTTGCGCCTCTTTCATTTCCTTTTCCGAAATGAACCCGTGCTGGTGCATCAGGCTGAGGACGGTGTTCTTCCGTTTGTCGGCCAGATCCGGGTTGACGAAGGGATTGTAGGCGTTCGGGCGCTGGGGCAGCCCGGCGATCAAGGCGGCTTCCGGCAGGGTCAGTTCGTCCAGGTCCTTTCCGAAATAGGTGTTGGCCGCTGTCTTGATGCCGTAAATATTTCCCCCCATCGGGATTTTGTTGACATAGATCTCGAAGATTTCTTCTTTGGACAAGTTCTGTTCCAGCTGAAAGGCGAGCCAGGCCTCCTGGACCTTTCGTTTGATCGTTTTTTCATTGGATAAATACGACATTTTGACCACTTGCTGGGTTAAGGTGCTTGCGCCCTGGGAGCCGAATCCGTCGGTGATGTTGCTGATGACCGCTCCCCCCAGGCGGATCAGGTCGATCCCGTGGTGTTTGAAGAAGCGGACGTCTTCCGTGGCCAAAATGGCGTTTTTCACGAGATCCGGGATTTCTTCAAATGGCACGTAATCCCGTTTCTGGATGCCGACTTCCGTGATGAGGTCGTTATTCATGTCATAGATCTGCGAAGAAACCGGATCCTTCAATTTTTCCGGATCCAGCTTAGGCGCATCGCTGACCATGATGGCAAAGGCGCTGACGCCGGCAACCAAACAGAAAAAGCAGGCAAGAAGGCAAGTCAAAAACACCTTTTTGGCGATATCCTTCTTTGCCGACCGTTTTTTTCGCTTGATCTTCTTTCTTTCCACTCTCGATTTATATTGTTCGCTCATGGGGAACCTTCCTTTCCTTCCGAATTGGAAGCAGTGCCGCGTCCGTGCTTACGGACAAAGAATGTCGCGGTAAATGGAATCTATTATTCTAATATAATCAATTCTCGGCCGTATTCCAAGGGGAATCCGATGGCCGAATGCGGCGATCTCCTCTTTCTTGATGGATTTCCTTCCGCCCGCTTTCATCCGGTCCCAAAATTGCAGCAGGTATTTCCCTTCCAGCAAAAAAATTTCTTCCGATTTGGCGAAGCGGATGATCAGAAAGGAAATCCCGCCGCAATCGATGACATCGCGGATATGCCGGATCTGGTGCTCGTGGATGTTTTTCAGCGGGAAGCTGGTTTCGTTTCTCGTTTCCTTCGCTTCGAAATCGATGTATCTCCCTTTGTAGACCCCGTTGTAATCCGTCGTCGAGGGGGTTTTGAAATAGGCTTCCTTGATGACCGCCGCGCTTCGGTGCGGATAATCCACCTGAACGATTTGCACGGGAGTGGGCTTTTTATGGATAACGGCGATTCGATGGGCCAGATAATAGGCGTTCGTTTCGTTGATATCCTCTTCCAGGGTCATTCCCCGGTTGGCATATCCGTATTTTTTTTCATCGGTTCGGGATTCGTGCCGGGAATCGTACTTTTTCCCGTTCGGGTAATGGATCGTCATGTTCTTCCCTCCGGTCCGTCCCGATTCCGCTGCACCCATTATTATTCGACGTAAACGGAACGGGTTCGGTTTCATTTTTTCACCGGCACCTCGGAAGGCCGATGGAAAACACGGGCAAGGATGAAGCGTTCCGGGTGCTACTCCCATTTTACCAAAAAACGTTCCTTTCTTCCTCTTTTGGTCCGTTCCCATGGAACCGGACGGTGCCGCCGCTAAGTACATCCGTTCGATCCCGAAAAATTTTTCCCGGCCCGCTTATCAGCGGGGGACGCCATGGACGGGGAGGGATGGAAATCCGAAAAAAACAAGGGATGGCCCCTTGTCTTTTGGAAAACAGATCCGATTCAGGTCGACGGGATGTTCGGCCCTTCCGTTTTTTTCTCCTGTTGGGCGGCCTTTAAATCCTTCCCTTTTCCTTTGCCCGTTTTCCCTTTTTCCGCTTTCTTCTTTCCCATCCGCATTCACCCCCTTCCGTTAGTATCTTTCCCTTTCGGGAGTTCATGCAAAATTGGTCCGGAATTGTCTGATTCCTTCTTTCTTTGCCGATTTCCTTCTGTTTTTGTCAACGGGGAAGGAAGGGGAATCCCCATGCAGAATAAGCTAATACAGAAGAGGGAGGGATGGGTGATGAAAAAGATGGACTTTTCCTCTGCCCTGGAGGAACTGGAGCTGCTCTTGGAAACTGCGGAGCGCCGATTGAGTGCAGCCGTGAAGACGGAAAAAAGGCGTTTGGAGAGGGAGATGGATGTGCAGCTGGTCCGGCTGGAAAAAAACGTGGCCCGGTTATCCTACGGGAACGGAGCGGAGAAAAAGGCGATTTGAGGGATGAAAAGTGATGCGGAACCATATGCGCTTGCGGCCATCGGGACGGGCACGCTTGATTGCCCGAAATACCGGATGGTTTTTCTTTTTCTTATCATTTGCCTTTTTCCGGGGAAGAAAGCTAAGATGGAGATGAATCAAGCAAAAAGAGGGAAGGGAAATGGCGGACATTCCAAAACTTGCCGAATTGACCAAGGAACTGCTCCATTATTTAAAAGAAACCGATGAAATCTTTCAGGAAGTCAAAAGAAAGGGAGAAAAAAGGGATTTTTACACGGAGGTCAAACCTTATTGCGACCGCCTCCACGGCGTCGTCAGCCGGTGGAAGGATCTCGCCGCCGAATGGCAGCGGGAGGCGAAACCGAAAAACATTTTTCCGGTCCAGATTGAAAATACCGCCGAAAATTTCAATACGATCGCCGTGCAGGCCTTCTATCCGGAAACGAGCTATAAGCGGTTCAAGCATCATGCTTCCTCCATCCATTACATCCTGGAAAAAATGCTGGCGGAACTGGAAGGGGATTCCGCCGATGAAAAATCACCTCCCTCCGCATGATCCCATACATTAAAAGCAAAGGGAATCCTGTGGAACGGAAGGAGAAAGGATCATGTTTATGCCGCTCTATCGCCGCCAAGGCGGATTCATGTACAGAAACCTGCCGCAATGGCCCCCCT
This sequence comes from Caldibacillus debilis DSM 16016, assembly GCF_000383875.1. NCBI lineage: Bacteria > Bacillati > Bacillota > Bacilli > Caryophanales > Bacillaceae > Caldibacillus > Caldibacillus debilis. Next base: position 5,306 of record NZ_KB912913.1, read on the forward strand.
ATCCACCCTTTCCCCTGCCCCCCCAGGGGATGCCGGCGATCCGGCCGTTTGCGCCTCCCCTTTCATCCGGCGGGATGGCGGCGGAAAATTTTTCCGGAGGAAACCCGGCCCAGCCCGCATACGGACAAGGGAATCCTTCCCTCCCCAATCCGGTTCAAGGGAATCCGTTTTCCCAACCGCCGGTTTTTCCGGGCGTCTTTCCCCCAGTTCCCGGCAGGCCTCCGGGATTTTCGCTCCTGCTGAATTCCTTTAAAAACAAGGATGGAACGATCGATTTTCAAAAAATGGTCAACACCGCGGGTCAAATGGTGAACACCCTGAATCAGGTCACCGGTTTGATCAAAGGTTTTTCCCAAATATTTAAAGCGTAGACGTAAATGGGGAAAGGGCGTTTCCAAGGCGGGGGAATGGGGGGTAAAGCGGCGGATCATTCGGGGGAAGACCGGAGATGCGCCCCTTTGACGGATTCGGTCAAGGAAAGGGCGGCCAACGGAAATGGGCCCCGGGGAAAGAGGCCCTCATTTTCCGATCTTTCAAAACGAACATCTATTCGATATAATGAAGATACGGTTGGCCATGCCGGCTCGCAGCGGGGGATGGCGGCTTCGGGGCCGCATCCATCCCGTACGGAGAAAAATATGTTGAAGGCACCGGGTGAAAAAGATGGAGAGGAAAAAGGATATCGGCACGTTCATCGAGTGGTTTCGCAATCATGAAGCGTTCAGGGAAAATATCGTCCATTGGGAAACGATTCCCGAACGGGAGGCCCAATACGCCCCCTTTCCCGAAGCGCTGCATCCGAAATTGAAGGAGATTTTGGAAAAACGGGGGATCAAACGGCTGTACACCCATCAGAAAACGGCCTTTGAATACGCCGCGGCGGGAACGGACGTGACGATCGTCACGCCCACGGCATCGGGGAAGTCCCTCTGCTATCACTTGCCCGTGCTGCAAAAAATTTTGTCGGACCCGAACGCGAGGGCCCTGTACATCTTTCCGACCAAGGCCTTAAGCAACGACCAAAAAAGCGAATTGAACGAGTGGCTGGATGAAGGGGAATTGCCCGTCCACTGCCATACATACGACGGCGACACGAGCCCGACCGTCCGGCAAAAGATCAGGAAGGCGGGCCATATTGTCATCACCAACCCGGACATGCTCCATACCGGGATCCTGCCCCATCATACGAAATGGATCTCCCTGTTCGAAAATTTGCAATATGTGGTCATTGATGAGCTCCATATTTACCGCGGGGTATTCGGCAGCCACACCGCCAACGTGATCCGGAGGCTCCGGCGTCTCTGTAGATTTTACGGTTCGGATCCGACCTTTATCTGCACCTCCGCCACCATCGCCAATCCGAAGGAACTGGCGGAAAAATTGACCGAAAAGCCGATGAAGCTGATCGAGGAAAACGGCGCGCCGGCAAGCCGGAAACACTTTGTCTTTTACAATCCCCCGGTCGTCAACAAGATGATGAACATCCGGAAGAGCCTGATCGCGGAAAGCACCCGCATCGCCGGGGAACTGCTGAAAAACGGGATCCAGACGGTCATTTTCGCAAGAAGCCGGGTAATGGTGGAGCTCATTTTGACCCGCTTGCGGAAGATGATGGGCGACGGGGCCATGGGTCAAAGGATCAGCGGCTACCGGGGAGGATACCTGCCTTCCGAACGGCGACGGATTGAAAAGGGATTGCGGAGCGGCGACATCATCGGGGTGGTGAGCACGAACGCCCTCGAGCTCGGCGTCGATATCGGCCAATTGAAGGCGAGCGTGTTGACCGGATTTCCCGGCACGATTGCCAGCGCCTGGCAGCAGGCGGGACGGGCCGGACGGAGGGACGGGGAGGCCTTCATCCTCTTCGTTGCCGGTTCCTCTCCCTTGGACCAATACATCGTCCGGCATCCCGAATACTTTTTCGGGAAATCTCCGGAAACCGCCCGGATCAATCCGGACAACCTGATTATTTTGGCCGATCATATCAAATGCGCCGCCTATGAGCTACCCTTCCGGAAAGGGGAGGCTTTCGGCGGGGCGGAAGTGGAAGATCTTCTCGATTATTTGGCGGAAAAGAAAGTCCTCTATCCGAACGGGGACAAGTTTTACTGGATGGGGGATTCCTTTCCGGCCCACAACATCAGCCTCCGTTCCGCTACCCAGGAAAACGTGGTCATCATCGAACGGATGGAAGGCAATCGGACGAGGGTGATCGGGGAGATGGACACCTTCAGCGCCTTGACTCTCCTCCATGAAGAGGCCATCTATTTTCATCAGGGCAACCAGTATCAGGTGGAGGAGCTGGACTGGCCGGAAAAAAAGGCTTATGTCCGGGAGGTGCAGGTCAATTACTACACGGACGCCCATCTGGCAGTTCAGTTGAAGGTGCTGGAATCGGACCGGGAAAGGAAAATCCCGAACGCCTCCGTCTTCTTCGGCGACGTGAGCGTCCAGGCGATGGCCACGGTCTTCAAAAAGATCAAACTGGAAACGGGGGAAAATATCGGTTCGGGCCCGATCCATCTGCCCGAGCAGATCCTGCATACCCAATCGGCCTGGTTTTCCCTGGATGAACCGCTCACCAACCGGTTTGAGATCGAGCATATGGAAGAGGCGCTGGAGGGGATCAGCCATGCCCTCCGCCACATCGTCTCCGTGTTCATCATGTGCGATCCGCAGGACGTCCACGTCGTCCCCCAGGTCAAATCGACCTTCAACGGCAAACCGACCGTATTTTTCTATGACCACTATCCGGGAGGCGTCGGTTTGAGCGAACAAATCTACGACCAACTGGAAGAAATCATCGAGGCGGCCAAATCCCTCGTGGAAGGCTGCCCCTGTGAAAACGGCTGTCCTTCCTGCATCGGCGCCGGGTTTCAAAGCCCGAAAGGGAAGAGGGATTGCCTGCGGCTCTTCTCCGGTTTGCTCGGCGCCGGAAGCGGAACGGGGAAAGAAGGGACGGAACGTTGAGCTTGAAAAGGAAACTTTCCCTTTACGAATCCTATGTTGTCCGGAAAGAACATCCGCCGGATGCGGCGGAGGATGTTTCCGCCGGACAGGAAGGGAAAAACCGATCCGGTTCCGCCGCTCTCCCGGCGGAAGCCGCACCCGCCGGACCGAAACGGCGGGAGATCCCCTATATGCGGGAATGGGAGGCGGCGGGCGTCCGCCCCTACTTTTCCGGGGACGGCTATTGCCTGATTCGGGAGACCTCCTTTCCCCTGGATCGGCAAAGGGGCCGATACCGTTTCAGCGATTTTTTTGCCGCCATGGCGGCCTGGCAGGAGGTTTCCTTCGACCATCCCTTATCCGGCAAAGGATACCGGCCGGAGCAGCTCTTCTTTTTTGACATCGAGACAACCGGGCTGACGACGGGAGCCGGCAACACGATTTTTTTGCTCGGTTACGCCTTTTTTTCCGGGGACCGGCTCATCCTGCGCCAGCATTTTCTGCCCGAGCCGGGGCAGGAGATTCCCCTTTACGAAAGTTTTTTGAAAAGCGTCGATTACCGCCTGCTCGTCACGTATAACGGGAAGGCCTTCGACTGGCCGCAGGTGAAAACCCAGCACGCCCTGATCCGGGAGCACCTGCCCAAACTGCCCAAGTTCGGCCATTTCGACCTGTATCACGGTTCGAGAAGATTGTGGAAGCATCGGCTCGATTCCGTCCGGCTGACGGACGTGGAACGGGACGTCCTCGGGATCGAAAGGGAGGAGGACGTTCCGGGTCATCTGGCGCCGATGATTTATTACGATTTTTTGGAGACGAAACGGCCGAAGGGCATCCTGAAAATCATGGAACACAACGAAAAGGATATTTTGACCCTCGTTCCTTTATACACCCACCTCAGCTTCCAGCTGCTGGATCTCGATCCCCGGCAGACGGACGCGGAAAAATTGGCGGCGGGGCGCTGGTACGCCTCCTTGAAGGAAAGCGAGCGGGCCGTCCGGCTCCTGGAAGAGGCCGCCTTTGACGCAAAGGACGAAACCGATTTGTACGAACTGTCCCTCCAATACAAAAGGTTGGGGGAATACGGGAAGGCGATGGAAATCTGGGAATATTTGGCGGATGAGGGGGGCGGAAAACACAAAGTGCTGGCCGCCATTGAAGCCGCCAAATATTTGGAACATCAGAAAAAGGATGCGAAAGCCGCCCTGGCCCTCTGCCGCCGCATCGCTTCCGAGCTTGCCGGCGGCGGTCTGGATTCGGAGAAGTTCCGGGAAGATTTGGCCCGCCGCATTCTCCGTCTGGAAAAAAAGGCGGCGAAACAGGTACCGTAAGTTCCGATGGGAATGGCTGAAGGCGGATGTTTCGGGCGGAAACGGGCGGGATTTTCCGGGAGGGGGGTTCCGCCGCCGTTTTTGTTGCGGCTAGGATTTGCCGGACAGCTTCGTCATTTGGAAAGCGGGGACTTTTGCCGCCGTTTTTTTGCGGGGCAAAAGTTTTCGGCTAAAAAGGCGGCGGAAAAACGGCGGAAACGGAATGGGAGGACGGATCGGCCCCGGATGCGAAGGGGAATGACCGGGACGTCCGGCTCCGGCAGGGTGCGGCCCGCCGTACCGGGCGACCGGTCTTTAGCGGACGCACCGTTTGAAAAAGGCCGGAAACCGGGCGGCTGCGGGAAGGGCTCGCGCCGGCAAAAGGCGGGGAAAATAGGTCAATTCCTTAGTACAGGTTTCCGCCGCTCTTCATAGTGTATTAGTGTATAAACTCTTTCAGGAAAGGAGTTTGCGCGATGTCCCAATTTCCGCCCAATGTTTTGCGGCCGATCGTCTATCCGACGCAGCATTTTGTCAATACAAACCGATTCACCCATGTCGTCCCCCATATTCATCCCTCCCACACGACGACGGTGAACCGGCATTTTTTCAAACATGAACATCATTGCCCGCATACCCACTCCGTCGTCAACGAGGTTTGCCATCAGCACATCGATTGCTGCCATCGTCCGCCGATGTACCCGTTCTGACCGGAGAAAGGAATAGTGCCCGCGACAAAGACGGGCGCTATTTTTTTCCTTTGCGTGCTTTGGAATCGCCGGTTCCCGGTCCCTGATACGAATTGACAAAATCACCGTTTTTTGAAAAAATGTTAGTAATGAGTGTAGACATGACGGGGTGAAAACTGTGATTGCGAGCAAACTGCATCTTTCTGCCCAGGAAATATTGGAGAAGGAATTTAAAACGAGCATGCGCGGATACAATCAAAAGGAAGTCGACGAATTTTTAGATATTATTATTAAAGATTATGAAATCTTCCAGAAAGAATACGAGGAATTGTTAAAAGAGAATCAAAGGCTGAAAAAACAGTTGGAAGAAGCGAGGCGGCAATCGTATCCGTCTCCCGGGGTCACCAATTTTGACATTTTGAAGCGGCTGAGCAATTTGGAAAAGCATGTGTTCGGCGACAAGCTCAACGAATGAGTTCGGCAGGGATCAAAGGTTTCAGAACTTCGATACATACGCCGCGTTGCCTGTCAAGGATCATCCCTCCGCTTTTTAAATCCATCGCGGTCTTTTCCATGCCGGGGCCGGGTTCTCGGGAATTTTCCCACCATGGCCCCGTTTTTTTTCTTGGACGGAATTACTAGCACCAAGCAATGAAAGGATATTATTGATGATGGTTGGTGTTTATGCGTCTTGACTTAAATAAAAATTAGGATCTCGTTTAAATCTTCATTGTTTGACTTGTTCAGCGGAAAAGATATGGATGGGGCATAACTAACCTTTGGTGTTAGTTATGCCGTCCAAGTTTTTTTTGCCCGAAATCATCCCCCCTGGCGTCGGCGAATCCACCGGGATGGTCATGACTTTTCCCGTGGGGGTCTTCCATTTTTCCGTTCCTTTTCCCCCTATTTTTTGTAAATCGGATCCTATTTTCATTTTTTCACTCTTTTTATCTTTTTTTCCTTTAATATGGAAATTTTTCTTTTTTTGCCGATACATCATCAATGAACAATCTTCCCGTGGGGCCTTTCGCCCGCCGTTTCCGGTGACCGGTCTGCCGCCCGGATGAGGAAGGCCCTTTTATGCCTGAAACCGCCGAAAGGCCATTGATTCTGCCAGACATTTAGAGGGGGATCGGAATGCGCAAGTTCAAGGCTGTTCAGTTTCTCGCTGTTTCCTTGCTCTTGATCCAGCTGTTCATTCCGTACGCGCAGGCGGCGGAAGTCCAACCGGATCCGGAAATGTTCGAAGGTTTTGCCGGGAAACAGCCGGTATATGTATACGCAAGTCCGGCGAAAAATGCGAAAATCATCAAAACCTATGCTTACGGCGATAAAATCGCCTACCGGAATTTTTCGGCCGATTGGCATGCGACGGATGTCACGGTGAACGGCAAAGTGCAGACCGGCTATATTGCGGCTGGGGATGTGGGGCAGGCGGTGCCGGGCGCCAGAGGGATTGCCCTGAATGAGAAGACGAATATTTACAGCCAGCCGTCGGTAAATGCCAAAATATTGAAAACCTACCCGGCCGGGACGATCCTGAACTACCAGGCACACGATGCCGAATGGTTCCGGACGACGGTCGACGCCGGAGGAAAACGGCTCACCGGATATATTTACCGTCCCGATGTGGAAACGATTGTCACCCATCCGTCCGCCGGCAGCGGCTTCGCTGCAAAAATACCGACGAACGTGTATGCGTCGCCTTCGGCAAAAGCAAAGGTCATAAAAACCTATAAGCAAGGATCTCCGCTCCAATACCATACCTTTACTTCCCGATGGCATGAAGTCACGGTTGTGGTCAGCGGGAAGAAAATGACGGGCTATGTAAGCAAAGGGGATGTCGGGGATCGGAATACCCAGCTGAGCGGCTACGCCGTAAACAACGAAGCGGCCGTTTACAGCCAGCCTTCCGTCAAATCGCAGAAGTTGAAAACCTATAAAAAAGGAACCCTATTAAAATACAAAGTTTATAACGCCAGCTGGTTTCAAGCCGTCGTCTATGTAAATGGCAAGGCGAAAACGGGCTATATCCAGGCGAGTGACGTCGGAGCGGCGCCGACGCTGAAAGGTTTGTCCCTTAAGAACCCCACGAGGGTGTACAGCAAAATGTCCAGGAGTTCCAAAGTTTTAAAGGCATACGCTAAAGGGCTTGTTTTAACCTACAAACCGGTAAACAATGAATGGCACCAGGCGACGGTAACCGTCAACGGGAAGAAATATACCGGATACATCGCGGCGGGCGATGTGAAGACGATCATTCCGACGGGCGACACGAAGATCGTCAATCCCTACCAGGTCTATTCCTATAACGAAATGGTGCGGGACATCGAAAAATTGTATCTCGCGTATCCGGAACTCATTTCGTATAAAGTCATCGGAAAATCGGAGTACGGCCGGCCCATCTACGCCGTGGCCTTGGGCAAAGGGAAGGCTGCCGCCCTGATCCACGGTTCCCACCACGCGCGGGAATGGCTGACGACCAATTTGAACATGTATATGATCGAGCAATACGCGAAGGCCTATTATAAAAAGCAAAAAATCGGCGGCTTCAATGTGTACGACATTTTGAACGCCGCGACCATCTGGTTCATTCCGATGGTCAATCCGGACGGGGTGACCCTCCAACAGGAAGGTTTAAAGGCCTTCCCGAAAAGTTTGCATAAAAACCTGATCAAAATGAATAAAGGGAGCAAAAATTTCAAACGTTGGAAGGCGAATGCGAAGGGGGTCGACCTGAACCGGCAATACAATGCGGGATGGAAGACCATCAAGGGCAGCCCGAGCGGCCCGATGTACAAAAACTTTAAAGGGTATAAGCCGGAAAGCGCCGCGGAAGTCAAGGCCGTCTTGAAACTCGTTCGGGAAGTGGATCCGGAAATGGCCGTCGCCTATCATTCGAGCGGCAAGATCATCTATTGGAACTACCTGCAGACCGGCGCCCGGTACAAGCGGGACCATGAATATGCGAAAAAGCTGCGGAGCTTGACGGGATACCGGCTCGTTTACCCGAAAGGCGTGCCGTCCGGCGGAGGATTTACCGATTGGTTCATCCAGGCGAAGAAGCGGCCGGGTTTTACCATCGAAATCTGCAAATACGTCTATGAAACGAACCCGCCCGTTTCGGAGTTCAAGCATGTTTGGAAAGAAAACCAGGCCGTCGGTCTGTATGTGGCCCGAGAAAGCGCGAAACTTGCAAAAAAATGAAGGTTTGCCGATGCGCGGCTGGTGTCCCGGCGGCTGTCCCTATAAATCCCAAGAGAGGCGGGGACCGGGCCTTCTTTCTGTGGCAGGCATGAGGAATCATGCCGGGAAGTTTGCCGCCGGCGTTAACGCGCCCATCCGGCAAGCGCCGCGGGATGAGGATGTCCCGGTGGAAAAGCCCTTTCCGGCCGGGAAAATGGCGCCCGGGTCCCCTCGGGAAGGGGACGATCGGCCGGGGATGGGGGATTGCCGGGAAAAACAGGCATGCGGGCCGTTCTTTTTGAACAGTCTGCCGCCCGGTTTGGCAATCATTTCTATTGTCACGGCCGGAATTTTTCGTTATAATATTAAAACGCAAAAATCCGTCCATAGCGTTCGGGTAATCGCTGCAACGCGGCCCTTCGGCCCGTTGTAGAGGAAAGTCCATGCTCGCACGGTGCTGAGATGCCCGTAGTGTTCGTGCCTAGCGAAACCATAAGCTAGGGCAGTCTGGTCTTGCGACTGGGCTGACGGCTGGGGAACAGCCTAAGTCCGTTAAGGATATGGCTTAGTACCCTATAAAAGTGCCACAGTGACGCAGCTCTAAGGGAAACCTTAGAGGTGGAACGCGGTAAACCCCACGAGCGAGAAACCCAAATTATGGTAGGGGCGCTTTCTCCGAGGAAATGAACGAGGAGAAAGGCGGGGATTTCCCCGCAGATAGATGATTACCGCCGGCCTTCCGTCCAAGACGGCGGCCGGTACAGAACATGGCTTATAGAACGTTATGGACGGATCAATAATTGGAAGAAGGTCCCGTTGCATGGGGCCTTTTTCCTGACTTTTGCAGTTAAAATCCCTAATATTCTTTAAAAACGTTGATATATCAAGGGTTTTAAAGGATGTTTGTTATAAATTTAATGTATATATGCTAAAATAGGCAAAATATCCAAATTTTTGTTGTTATAAAAGGATTTATTTGCATATATACAAAAAATAATGATAAAAATTTTTTGTAACCTAAAAAAATCAGTATTCTCAAGGGTTTGGAGGTAATTCTCTCCGGCACAACTGTAAAAGTCGGAAGGTCCCGTTGCATGGGGCCTTTTTTCATGCCCGGATGATGCGGACGAATGAAGGAAATTCCGGCAGCGAAGCGATGGAGCCCATCCCGGCGGATGGAGCGGTACGGGAGCGGGGGAAAAGGCGGCGGGCACCGCAAGTTTGCGGGCCGTGCTTTTCTTCGGTAAAAATGGGTTCATCGCCGCTTCGGCAAGGGAAGGGGAGAAATGGGGTCCGGTTTTAACGCGGGGCCGGGCGGCACCACGGCCGTTCCGGGAGGCGGGCCGGAGGACGGCCGTGCCGCAAAGGATTCTCCCCGGACCGCCGCCATTTGTCCGGTTCGTTGCGGCGAATCATTTTTTCCCCTCCGAATAGAATAGTAAAAAACAAGGAGGGGAACACGGAATGGACTGCAGCGGTTTGGATTTCATGAAGATATCGAAGGCGCTTTCCGCCCTGCACAAAGAGATGGAAAAGGAGGAAAACAACGAAAAGGCATTGGCCAAATTGGAAGAGGCGGAAAAAGAACTGCAAAAGGCCCTCTATTTTTCTTTGGATGCCAACGCCCCTTTCCGAAATTCCGTCCTTTGAAAATTTTTCCGCAAATCATTCTTTTTGCCGGCCGCTTTGTGCTACAATAAATGTCAAACGGTTTGATACTGGAACAAGGGGGAGTATGGATTGACCGTAACATCCATCCAACAAACAGAAAAAGCGTTTTTCGAGGAAATCAAAAAGATTCTTGCCTATCAGGAGGCATTGAACCTCATCTATTGGGATTTGCGGACGAAGGCTCCCGCCAAAGCGGTGGAAGGCCGTTCGCAGGTCATCGGGACGTTGACCGGTGAAGTTTATCAATTGATGACCTCGGAAAAAATGCGGGAATACGTCGGGGAGTTATTGGACCCCGGGGTTCGGGACCGGCTGTCGGAAATTACGGTAAAGTCGGCGGAGCATCTGAAGAAGGAAATCGACCGGATGATCAAAATTCCTTCCGACGAATACCGGCAATTTGTCGAGCTTCAGGCCAAATCGGAGTCGGTGTGGGAAGAGGCGAAGGAGAAGCGGGACTTTCAGCTTTTCAAGCCCTACCTTGAACAGCTGGTGGAAATGACGAAAAAATTCATCGGTTATTGGGGCTATGAAGGGCATCCCTATAACACCTTGCTGGATCAGTATGAACCGGGAATGACCGTCGAACAACTCGACACCGTTTTCCGTCAATTGCGGGACGGCATCGTCCGCCTGCTGGAAAAAATCGAAGGATCGAACGTCCGTTGGAATTCCGAATTTTTACATACCCGTTTTCCCAAGGAAAAACAGGAAGCTTTTTCATTGGAAATCCTCCGCCAGCTCGGTTACGATTTTGCGGCCGGCCGGCTGGATGAAACCGTCCATCCCTTCGCCATCGGCCTGAACGGCGGGGACGTGCGGATCACCACCAAATACAACGAACAGGATTTTCGCGTCGCCATTTTCGGAACGATTCACGAAGCGGGGCATGCCATCTACGAACAGAACTTTTCCGAACGGCTGAAGGGAACGCCCCTTTTCGGCGGGGCATCCATGGGCATCCATGAGTCCCAATCCCTGTTCCATGAAAATTTCATCGGCAGGAACTTGCATTTTTGGGAACATAATTACGGGCTTTTGCAGCAATATGCCGGCGGGGCCTTCGATTCCGTCTCCCTGGACGATTTTTACCGGGCGATCAACGAGGTGAAACCGTCCCTGATCCGCATCGAAGCGGATGAGCTCACCTATCCGTTGCACATCATCATCCGCTATGAACTGGAAAAGGCCCTGTTCACCGGGGAGTTGGCGGTGGACGACTTGCCGGCGGTTTGGAACGACAAATACGAACAATATCTGGGCGTAAGGCCGGAGCATGACGGCCATGGGGTGCTGCAGGACGTTCACTGGTCTTCCGCATCCTTCGGTTATTTCCCGTCTTACGCATTGGGCTATATGTATGCCGCCCAATTGAAAGCGGCGATGCTGAAGAGCATCCCGGATTTCGACCGGCTGCTTGCCAAAGGGGAAATCGCCCCCATCCGGAAATGGCTGACCGAGCATGTCCATCAGTACGGGCGTTTGAAAAAACCGTTGGAGATCTTGCGGGATGCCGCCGGGGAAGGGCTGAACGCCAGCCATCTGTTGAACTATTTGCGGGAGAAATATGCTTATATTTATCAATTTTAGAAGGTACTGAACGAACGGACGGCCTCCGTCCGAATGCCGGGATGGCTCCTCGAGTCATCCCTATTTGCGGGTGATCGGCATGAAAAAATACCGTCCCCATTTCCTCATCGTGGCGGCCGCTTCCCTGTGGGGGCTCATTTCCGTCTTCGTAAAAAATTTAACGGCCATCGGCTTTTCCGCCATGGAGATCGTGGCGGTGCGGGCCGCCTTTGCCTTTTTGCTCCTCGGCTTCTTCGGCATGTTCCGCCGGCGGGGGGAGCTCCGGCTGGACATCCGTCATTTTCCCTATTTTGTCGGGACGGGGATCTTCAGCATCGTCTTTTTTAATTGGTGCTATTTTACCGCCATCAACGAATTGTCCGTATCGCTGGCGGTCATCCTGCTGTATACGGCTCCCGCTTTTGTCGCCCTTTTGTCCGTCCTCTTCTTGAAGGAGCCCTTCTCCCGGCGAAAGGGATGGGGCGTGGCAGGGACGATGGCCGGCTGCCTTCTTTTGTCCGGCGTCATGGATGACCGGCTTTCGGGAAGCAGCCTGTTCGGATTTGCCGCCGGCCTCGGTTCCGGGTTGGGGTACGCGCTGTATACGATCTTCGGAAAATTTTGCATCAGACATTATTCATCCTTTGCCACCACCCTCTATACCTTTTTAGCCGCTTCCCTGTTTTTGGTTCCGTACACCCGGCTCTGGGAAAAGCTTCCGCTGCTCGCCGACGGAAAGGCCCTCCTTTTTTCCCTCGGCCTCGCCTTTGTTCCGACGGTGCTGGCCTATCTGCTGTATACGGAAGGCCTGCGGGGGGTGGACGGCAGCGTGGCCGCCGTTCTGGCGACGGTGGAACCGGTGGTGGCCTTCCTCATCGGGATGACCCTATACGGCGAACGCTTTGCCCCCGTCCAATGGATCGGCGGGATCGTCGTCCTTCTCTCCGTCCTCCTCGTTCAGAAGGAAGATAAGGGGAACATCGGACAGGCGGGGTAGGACCGCAGGTTTCTTGCGTCGCGGACGGCGGTTTTCAGCGGAAGAAAAAACGGGGGATAGGCGCCCCGATTCTTTAGAAGAGGGGGGCCTTCGGGAAGGAAAAAATCGGGTGCAAACTTGCACAAACAAACCGGGGGTTGCCCTCGACAAGCCGTTTACCGGCCTGCGGGGAGAACCCCCATAAAAACAGCCTCACCATTACGGTGAGGCTGTTCCCGTTACCAAAGCTTGAAGCCCTTTGCCCCGGGAGGCGCGTTTTGGATCATGTCGATAAACGGGATCGTGTAGGCGAACAGGATCAATGCGGCAGTGATCCCCACCCACAATTTCCAGTTTTCAAAAACAGGGGACGGCTGCGCCGCATGTTCGCTCGCTTCGCTCACCGGGAATTCTTCTTCCCCCTTCGGAGCGAAGAAGGCCAGATTGATGAAGATGATCAGGCACAGGATGATCGACAGGAAGAGGATGGCTCCTCCCACCGCCTGGGCGATTTGATAGGGGATCCATTCCAGGGCCTGGGGCGCGTCACCGTAAGTGGAAAATGCCGAACGGCGCGGGCCGCCGAGGAGGCCTTCCGCATGCATGGCGCCGGACATGAAGGTCATGCCGACCGCCCATGTCACCCCTTGGATGATCGCCAGGCGGTTCATTTTTTTCGTCAAAACCCTGCCCGTCAAGTGGGGAACGAGCCAATAGGCAACCCCGAAGTAGGTTAAAATTACCGTCGTGGCGATCGTCAAATGGAAGTGGCCCGTCACCCAGATCGTGTTGTGAACCACCGCGTTCAATTGGTGGGAAGCGTTGATTAATCCGCCGATGCCCCCCGGAATGAAGGCGAGCATCCCGATGAACGGGACGGTAAAGCGGGCGTCGTTCCAAGGCAGCTTCTTCACCCAGCCGAACAGGCCTTTCGCCCCTTGGGAACGGCCGTATAATTCAAAGGTCGCAAACATGGCGAACGCCGTCATCAAAGACGGGATGGCAACCATGAAGGTTAAAATGACCTGAATGAATTTCCATGCCGGATCAATCCCCGGTTCCACCAATTGGTGGTGGAATCCGACCGGGATGGAGAAGATCAGGAACAGGATGAAGGCCAGACGGGCCATCGTGTCCGAAAACATCTTTCCGCCGATCACCTTCGGGATGATCACATACCAGCACATATAGGCGGGCAAGAGCCAGAAATAGACGAGCGGGTGGCCGAAATACCAGAACAAGGTCCGGCTGACGGCGACGTTGACCCGATCCACAAGGCCCATGGACCAGGGCAGCAATTGGAACAGGACGGTGGCAGCCACGCCCAGGGTGGCGATGAACCACAGCACCGCGTTTACGACGGACATGAAGGTGAGGAGCGGGCCCGGTTTCCCCGGATTCGCCTTCCGCCATTTTACGTAAGCGGCGACCATGCCCGCGCAGCTGATCCAGCTGCCGACGACGACCAGCGTCAGTCCCAAATAGAAAAGAAAATGGGCTTGCAACGGCGCGTAAAAGGTATACAGGACCGATGCCTCGTTCAAAAGGATCATGGTTGCCGCAAGAACGGTGCCGATCAGCATCGTCCAAAAGCCGGCCCATCCCGTTTTCCGGATCCCGTTCGACAGGGTGCCGGCCGTCCGGCTGATGGCGGCGAATTGGAATCCGATGATAAAGAATGTGGTCAACACGAGGGCGAGAATGACGCCGTGGACGGTCAAAATTTGATAATAACTGATTCCCGCGGGAAGCTGCACCTTCCCCGTACGGACGAGCACCTGAAGCAGGCCGCACAATCCGCCGATGGCCAGGGAAACGAAGGCGACGTATAAATGGGCCATCACCATTTTGGCGTCTTTCCGGTCGATTTTTGTCAGCGCTTTACTCATTGATTTTCCACCACCTTAATCTTGGAATACATCATGTGGTGCCCGGCTCCGCAATATTCGTTGCAAAGCACCAAATATTCCCCGGGTTTATCGAAGGTCGCGACTTTTTCGCTGATATATCCGGGTTCGACCATCATGTTCACATTGGTCCCCGCAACTTCGAAGCCGTGAATGACGTCCTTCGTCGTCACGATGAATTTGACCTTGGCACCCTTCGGAATCTCCACTTCGTTCGGCGTGTAGCTGAACGCTTGGGCGACATAGACGAGTTCATAATCCCAGTCTTTTCCTTCCACTTTCTTCAAACCCGGTTCGTTGAAGGGCGCCGTCTGATCCACCTTATCGGGGTCGATGGTCGCCAAGCAGCTGGGCGGCTGATTTCCCAGATAGAAGGCGCTGACGCCGATGACGGATAAAAAGAAAATTAATGCACCGATACCAAAAACGAGCCATATTTTTTCATACTTATGCATAATGCCCTTTTACCCCCTTCATTTACGGACGGTTTAAAAACAACTGGAATACGCCCAACCAGACGGCGATGATCAATACGCCCATCGTCATGACGGCAACGAGCGTCCCTTTCAGGTTTCCGGATTCTTCGGCGTCCTTCCATTTCTTCTTTTCCGTATCATTTTGCAATGCGGCCTTTGCCATTATCCACCCTCCTTTATTCATGCGAACCTTAACCGATTATACCGGTTACTATCATCATAATAGGGCAAATAGTCTTAAACTGTGATAAAAGTCACATATACGAAGGCCGAATGTGAAATCTTCGTGAAAAAAACGAAATTTTTTGTTTCTTCCCCCAAACGGGTCCCGGCCGGGATAAAATTTTCAGGGAATGAAACGCTTTCATTTCATTTCAACGGTTGATTTCCTTTCTGCCAATGATATAATGGAACCAATAAAATTGTTGTACTCACTCATATAATTGCAAGGATATGGCTTGCAAGTCTCTACCAGGTTACCGTAAATAACCTGACTATGGGTGAGCGATGACTCCTATTGTCTTTTTTGGATCATGACCGTTTTGCCAAAAGTCATTGCTCATCTCATAGATCGAGGTGGGTACAATGATTTTTGGCTTTTCTTTTTTCCGGAATCATTCAGGGAGGTGAAAGGATGGAGAAGCTGATTGAAAAGATCAGGAAGGAAGGAACCGTCCTGGGAGAGGACATTTTGAAGGTGGACCGGTTTTTGAACCATCAGATCGATCCGTTGTTCATGGACGAGATCGGACGGGAATTTGCCCGCCGTTTCCGGGATGACCGGGTGACGAAAGTCCTGACGGCGGAATCGTCGGGAATCGCGCCGGCCGTGATGACCGGCTTGCATCTCGGGGTGCCTGTCGTTTTCGCCAGGAAAAAGAAGTCGGTCACAATGACGGATGCGCTTTATTCGGAAAAGGTATTTTCCTTTACGAAAAAAAGCGAGTACGAACTTTCGGTGTCAAAGAAATTTTTGAGCGCCGATGACCGGGTTCTCATCATCGACGATTTTTTGGCCAACGGCCAGGCGGCAGGCGCCCTCGTGAAGATCACGGAAAAATCGGGGGCATCCTTGGCAGGGATCGGGATCGTCATTGAAAAAAGCTTCCAGGAAGGCGGAAGCCTCCTGCGGAAACAGGGGATCCGGGTCGAATCGTTGGCGAAAATCGAGTCGCTGGCGGGCGGCGTCATTCATTTTGCCGATACAAAAAGGGAGGTTTACGCGCGATGAAATTGTCAGGGGGAAAAATCGCTTCTTTGGGCATCCAGCATGTGTTGGCCATGTATGCGGGGGCTGTCATCGTTCCTTTGATTGTCGGGAGCTCCCTCGGATTGACGGCCGAGCAATTGACTTATCTCGTATCCGTGGATATTTTCATGTGCGGTGTCGCGACCATCTTGCAAGTTTGGAAGAACCGCTTTTTCGGGATCGGCTTGCCGGTCGTGTTAGGCTGCACCTTTACCGCGGTCGCGCCGATGATCGAAATCGGAAATCAATACGGGATCCCGTCCATATACGGAGCCATTCTCGTTTCGGGGGCGGTCGTCCTCCTCATCGCCAAGCACTTCAGCAAACTGATCAAATTTTTCCCGCCCGTCGTCACCGGATCGGTCGTGACGATCATCGGGGTGACCTTGATTCCGGTGGCCGTGGGGAATATGGCCGGCGGCGAAGGGAGCCCGGATTACGGCTCTCCGGAAAATATTTTGTTGTCCTTCGGGACTTTGCTCCTGATCTTGGCCATCTTCCGCTTTTTTAAAGGTTTTGTCCGGTCCATCGCCATCCTCCTCGGGCTGATCGCCGGAACCGCGGCGGCTTCCTTTTTCGGTAAGGTCGACTTTTCCGCCGTCCGGGAGGCGGATGTTTTTCAAGTGGCGCAACCCTTTTATTTCGGCCTTCCCGAGTTCCATTTGGCGCCCATCTTAATGATGACGATCGTCGCCGTCGTCAGTTTGGTCGAATCCACCGGCGTCTATTTCGCCCTCGGGGACATATGCGATAAGCGGCCGGACGACCGGGATTTGACCAGGGGCTACCGTTCGGAAGGCATCGCCATCCTTTTGGGCGGCATCGTCAATTCTTTTCCGTATACCACCTTTTCCCAAAACGTGGGGCTTATCCAGCTGTCGGGCGTCAAGAGCCGGAACGTCATCTATACCGCCGGCGCCTTTTTGATCGCCTTGGGCTCGGTGCCGAAGCTCGGGGCTTTGACGACGATCATCCCGGCATCGGTATTGGGCGGGGCGATGATGGCCATGTTCGGGATGGTGATCGCCTACGGCATTAAAATGTTGAGCACGGTGGATTTTTCGAAACAGGAAAATTTATTGGTCATGGCCTGTTCCATCGGCATGGGCCTGGGCGTCACCGTTGCCCCGGATCTGTTCGAACGGCTGCCCGGGGCCTTGCAAATCATCACTTCCAACGGGATTGTCATCGGCAGCCTGACGGCCATCCTTTTGAACCTGATCTTTAATTTGACCCGGGGAAAAGGGATGGAAGCCCAGCTGGCCGCGGAAAACGTCCCCGCGAAATGACGGGGATTCCCTGAAGGGGCGCCGGAAGCCGGCCTTCTCCGGACGGCGGTTCGGGGAGGGGTCCGGCTGCAAAGACGCGGCCCGTCGGGAAGGGCCCCGTTCTTTCGTTTGTTTCCTTTTGGGGAAAATCGGACCTGGCCAAGCCCGGGCGCGGGAAAGGACGGCAGGCCGGGAAGGCTGTTCGTCTTTTCGCCCCTTTGAATCCCACCCGTCTGCGGCGGACGTTGTCGGGAAAGCCCAAGGAAAGTATTTCTTCTCCCTTTGAATCCCACCCGTCTGCGGCGGACCCCGGGACCGCGGAATCGGAAGGAAAATCGGGACGGCGGCCGGGTCCGAATCTTCCGATCGCCCGGTCATCCCCGCCGGGCCGGGGATCGGGCGGCCGTCCCGGCCGGTCAAGGGGGAGGTGCTTCGCGATTCGTGGCCCGGACGTTCGGTCACGAAATGCGGATATGGAAATGCGGACATAAAAAAAGCCGGCTCAGCCGGCCGGTTTTATCTATTGGAATTTGTCTTCGGTTGCGTTTATAATTTTACCACGTTCGCTGCTTGAGGTCCGCGGTTTCCTTCCACGATTTCAAAGGAAACTTCTTGACCTTCTTCCAGCGTCTTGTACCCTTCGCCTTGGATGGCGGTGAAGTGTACGAAGACGTCGCCCCCACCTTCCACTTCGATAAATCCGTAACCTTTCTCATTGTTAAACCATTTTACTCTACCGGTTTGCATTTTTTTTCCTCCTAAATATCGAGCACTTGCACGTGCAACAGAATTTCAATCAAAAACTAAAATATCTTCCCATTCGAAGTGGAGGATACCGGAATATCTTCTACTTCAAAGCGGAGGATATTCAGTTTTGATTAACTCAACTATACATGAACCGATCGGCAAAGTCAAGGAAGTTGGAGGAAATAATTTTAAAATTCTTTTGCCGCGCCATTTTTTGCATTATCTCCTTGTTCCCGCTCCTTTTCTATAGTACACTTTAGATAATAACGGGCCCATGTCCGAAAAACGGGCCGATGTTCGTCTTGGAGGAAAGAGATATGACGACACCGAGCATGGAAGATTATATCGAACAAATTTATTTGCTGATCGAAACGAAAGGCTATGCCCGGGTTTCCGATATCGCCGACGCGCTGTCCGTCCATCCTTCATCGGTCACGAAAATGGTTCAGAAACTCGATAAAAACGAATATTTGGTATATGAAAAATACCGGGGTTTCGTTCTCACCCCGAAAGGGAAAAAGATCGGGAAACGGCTGGTTTACCGCCACGATTTGCTGGAACAATTTTTGCAGATGATCGGGGTGGACGAGGAAAATATTTACCGGGACGTGGAAGGGATCGAACATCATCTGAGCTGGAACGCGATCGACAGGATCGGGGATCTGGTCCAATATTTCGAGGAAAATCCGGAACGGTTGAACGAGTTGAAACAATTCCAAATGAGGCTCGAATAAAAATCAAAAATCGGCGGGATCGCCGATTTTTATTGCTAAAAAATGGGAGGATAGCCGGCAAAGTCCTGGTCCCCGGGATCGTCGGGGACAATTTTCGGCAGGCCGGAACCGTCCGGCAGGACTTGCGCCCGGCCGATCTTCCCGTTTTTTATTTCCTCCGCCGCTTTGCGGTAGGAGATGATCCTTCCTTCGGAAGTTTGGAAATTGATGATCTCCCCCTGGCGGTTCCGTTCGACGGCCGTGAGGTATTCCAAGGGTTTCCCCTCCTTTTTTTATCCATCTTTCCCATGAAGGAATAAAAATATCCGGCCGCCGCCGAAAGGGCGGGGCCGGTTTTATTTTTCTTTGGAGGCTGCCGTTTTAGGATAGGGGACACGGTTTTCGAGGGAACGGATCACCTCGGAGACGATCGTTCCGGAGGCGTGGGGTTTGTAGATCCGTTCCATCGCCTTTTTCATCTCCCGCTGCTTGTTTCCGTCCCGCAGCAGCCAATTGATTTTCTCTTTGATTTCCGAAAGGTGGTAGGTGACGAAGGCCGCCCCCGACGCCTGGAAAAACTCGGCATTTTCCCTTTCCTGGCCGGGAACGGGTTTGAAAAAAATCAACGGAACCTTCATCGCCGCCGCTTCCGTGATGGAGATTCCCCCCGGCTTCGTAATGACGCAATAGGAGGCGGCCAATATCTCGTGGATGTTTTCCACGTAGCCGAAAACGGTCAAGCGTCCGGGGTATTCCTCCCTCAGGGGGACGATCTTCTGGTAAAGCTTTTCGTTGTTGCCGCAAATGACGATCACCTGGATATCCCGGTTTTCCAGGATTTCCGGCACCAGTTTTTCCACATTGCGCAGCTGGCCGACGGCTCCCGCGACAACGGTGACAATTTTTTTTGCGGGATCGACCGGATAGGTTCTGTAAAATTTTTCCACATCCGGCTCCGATTCAAAGGAAGCGCGGATCGGGATCCCGGAAACGACGATCTTTTCCCGCGCCACCCCCAACTTGTGAAGCTCTTCCCCGACTTTGTCGGAACTGACAAAATAGCGGTGGATATTGGGATGAATCCAAAAGGAATGCAGGCAGTAATCGGTGATCACGGTATAGGTCGGGATCGCATATTGTTCCGTGCTGCCGAGCTTGGGCGCCGAAAGGATCGGGAAAGTGGTGATGATGGCGTCCGGCCGCTCCCTTTCGATGATCTCCCTGATCCGCTTCAGGCCGATGAACTGGCTCAAATAGGCGAGGCCGCTCCGGGAATATCTGTCCGTCCCGTAATAGAACGCCTTGTAGATCGGCAAGCCGATAGGCTTATAGCTTTTTTCGTAAAGGGTGCGGGTAAAATTCGCGAATTTCGGGTATGATTCAATATATACATCCGACAAAATGACCTTTTGGGCACCTTGCCGATAAAATTCCTGTTCAAGGGCATAGGCGGCCTGCTTGTGGCCGTTGCCGTAACTGGCGTACAGGATGAGTATCTTCAAATCTTTCACGATGAATCCCCTTCTCCGGAATTTTAACTTGCGGAAAAATGATGTATATTTTAATTAAATCATAAATACAAGGAATGGAAAGATTTTTTGCATCATTTTTACGATATTTTTAAAATGGCGATAGGGAAAAATGGGAGAAACGGCCCTTTGCCGCGGAATTCATTCTAAAAGGAGACCGGTCGAATGTTTGATCCGACAGCCTATGAAAATATGAAAGTCATTCTGGAAGGGTATTTATATGATTATGACATGCAGGGGGAAATATTAATTAAGGAGAGGAACGATCTCATCAACCTAGCCGATATGTCCAGGACCTTTTCCCTCCTTTTTTCGTTGAACCTCGCCCCCCAGGCCAAGAGAATCCATGTGTACAACGGGGATAAGCTGGAGATTAAAGCGGAGTTCCACGCCGATCTTTGGAAGATGGCCTCCGAATGGTACCCGCTCCAACAGGAAGGGGGAGCGGAATTTAATCTCTATTTGCGGATGTATGAAGATTTCAACGAGGTGCTGCGGAAACGGGTCGACAAATTTCTCCACGAGCAATTTTCCCACGAATACTATATCCATTGGGAAAAAACGATCAGCCAGCATTCCGCCTTTCATCAGTACCTGCTCAAGCGGAAGCAGCCGCTCTTCGAAGAGGAAGCGGACCGGATTCCCGAAATGGTCGATGCCATCATCGATGCCGTCCGCGCCTTGCACCGCCTGATCGATTTTCCCGGTTGACAAAAAATAGCCGGAGGAAAGGCCCGCTTCAGCAAAGAACGGCAGGCGGCGAATCCGCGCGGGGGCCAGAGGGAATTTTCTGAAAAGGAGGATGTCCGATGAAAATCGTCCGTATTGAACCGACCCCGAGTCCGAATACGATGAAGGTCATATTGGACGAGGAGCTTCCCCGGGGGGAGCGGAACAATTATAAAAAGGAGACGATGGACCAAGCGCCGGAAAAGATCAAAGCAATTCTCGCCATCGAAGGGGTGAAGGGGGTTTATCACGTCGCCGACTTTTTGGCCGTCGAACGGAACCCCAAGCATGAATGGCCGGCGATTTTGGCGGAGATCCGGGAAATATTCGGGGAAGCGGAAGCGGCCTCAGGCGGGAAGGAGCCGGCGCCGGCCGAAAAGTTTGGCGCCGTGCAGGTGTTTGTCCAATATTTTAAAGGGATCCCGATGCAGGTGAAATTAACCGACGCCGCGGAAGAAAGGCGTTACGGCCTGCCGGAGATCTTCGCGAAGGCGGCAACGGAAGCCCAGCTCCCCGGCGACAACATCGTCCTGTTGCGGAAGTGGGTGGAAAAGGGGGTCCGTTACGGGGATTTCGATGAAATCGGCAGGACGGTCGTGGAAGAGCTGCAGGCGGCTTACCCCGAGGAACGTTTGGAGGAGCTGGTCAAAAAAGCCAAGGGGATGGAGACGTACCGCCCCAAGTATATCAAGCTCGTGCCGGAAATGCTGGATCATCCCGATTGGCGGGAACGCTACCGCCTGCTCGAACAGATGGCCGAGCCGTCCCTGGAGGATTTGCCCGTTTTGCGGAAGGCGCTGGCCGATGAGAAGCCTTCGATCCGGCGGCTGGCCGTCGTATATTTGGGCATGATCAAGGACAAAGCCGTCTTGCCTTATATTTACGAGGCTTTGAAGGATAAAAACGTCGCCGTCCGCCGGACGGCGGGGGATTGTTTGAGCGACCTCGGCTATGCGGAAGCCCAGGACGCGATGATCGAGGCGTTGAAGGACCCGAGCAAGCTCGTCCGCTGGCGGGCGGCGATGTTCCTCTATGAAACCGGAGACGAACGGGCCTTGCCCGCTCTGCAGGAAGCGGAAAACGATCCGGAGTTTGAAGTCGCCCTCCAGGTGAAAATGGCCATCGAACGGATCCGGGGCGGACAGGAAGGCCCGGGATCCGTTTGGAAGCGGATGACCGAGGCGAGGAAAAAGACTTGACGCAAAAAGCGCGAAAAAAGGAACGAAAGGAGCGGTCGCCATGTCCATGGCATATGAAGAATACATGCGGCAAATCGTAAAACCGATGCGGGAAGAATTGGTGAAGGCCGGTTTCAAGGAACTGTTGACCGCCGAGGAAGTGGAGCGGTTCATGAAGGAGGCGGCGGGAACCGTTTTTGTCGCCGTCAATTCGGTTTGCGGCTGCGCCGGCGGATTGGCCAGGCCGGCGGCGATAAGGGCCCTTTCGGAAACGGAGAAACGGCCCGATCATCTCGTGACGGTGTTTGCCGGTCAAGACCGGGAGGCGACGGCAAAAATGCGGGAATACTTTACCGGATGCGAGCCTTCGTCGCCTTCCTTCGCCCTTTTGAAGGACGGAAAACTCGTCCGCTTTATTCCGAGGGAAGAGATCGAATACCGAAGCGTGGAGGAAATCACCGCCGATCTCGTCGCATTGTTCGACGAATATTGCTGAAGCCGGCGTCGGCTTTGGTTGGTTATGCGTTGATTTCGGCGGGGGAAACCGACCGCCGCAAAAGCCCGTGGGTTCCGGCCGGGGTTTCTGGCAGGGCCCGCGGGCTTTTTCATTGATTTTCAAAAAATGTCCACATTTTCCATATTGATGGCGGAAGGAAAATCCATCATAATGAAGTTATAAAATGTGAAAACATGTTAAAAAATAACAAAACTGAACATCGCAGCCAAAGGGAAAGGGAGGGGATTTCCGGTGCTGGCGGCGGAACGCAGGAATAAAATCAAGGAGTTGATTTTGCAGAAGGGCTATTTGAAAATTTCCGAATTAAGCCGACGGTTCGGCGTTTCGGAAATGACGATCCACCGGGATTTGAAGCCGCTGATCGAAGAGGGGATGATCGTCAAAACCTTCGGCGGCGTCGCCCTCCGGGACAACGGGCAATCCGCGGGGGCATCCGGCAATGAATGTGCGTACTGCAGCCGGAGGATCAACGAACGGCTCTCCTTCCGCCTCATCCTGCCCGACAACCGGATCGAGGTGTTTTGTTGCGCCCATTGCGGCCTGATCCGCTGGCATCAGTGCGAAGATGAGGTGATCCAGGCCATCTGTTATGATTTTCTCAGGCAAACGACGATGAGCGCGTTCCTTGCCGCCTACGTGATGGATACGCCGGTACATATCGGCTGCTGCCAGCCCCAGCTGCTTCCCTTTGAATGGAGGGAACATGCGGAAAATTTTGTGAAAGGGTTCGGGGGCAAGGTGTATTCTTTCAAGGAAGCGGCCGAAGAACTGATGCGAAGAATGGGCGGGGAAGCCCGCCATTGCCGGCACGGATGAACAGGACCGTACGGGGAATTTTAAAAAGCCCGAAAAAAAGAAACCGAGGGGGATGAACCGAATGAAAAAATTTGCCGGAATCATGGCCGTATTGCTGGCCATTCTGTTCCTTGGCGCCTGCGGAAAAGAAGAGGAAGGCCACGATGGGGACCGGGGGGAAATGATCGATGTGGCCCTCGAGGTCCCGGAAAAATCCGATCCCGGGGAGAAAGTGGAATTGCGGGCCGTCGTGACCCAGGGGAAAGAAAAGGTAAAGGACGCCGATGAAGTAAAATTTGAAATATGGAAGGAAGGGGCGAAAGACGACAGCAGCATGCTCGACGCAAAAAATAACGGGGACGGCTCCTATACGGCGGAAACGACCTTCGCCGCCGACGGCGTCTATACCGTTCAAGTCCATGTAACGGCGAGGGGCATGCACACCATGCCGAAGAAAAATATCACCGTCGGCAGCGGGGAGACGGGAGAAGCCGGCCATCAGGGCCATGAAGGGGACGAAGGGCAGGTCGCCATCCACCTGATGAAGGAAGATCCCATCACCGCAGGGAAGGAAACGGCCTTGACCGTCCATGTCCAAAAGGACGGCGCGCCGCTGGAAAAGGCGAAAGTGACGTTGGAGATCGCCGGCACCGGCGCCTCGCAAAAGGAAATGGTCCCGGCCGCCGAGGCAGCGAAGGGCGCGTACAAGGCCTCCTACACCTTCCCGGAAAAAGGAAATTACCGGATCACGATCCATGTGGAAAAAGAAGAGGGCAAGCTGCATACCCATCAGGAAGAAGAAGTGGCGGTCCGATAAATCCGCCTCCGCTTCCGCCCTATTCTCTAGCATTGAATCTTCCCCGGGAAGGCGGGTTCCGGGGATTTCTTTTTTTCATAGAATCAGGCGATGGTTCATGTTATAATAAGAGAATAATAACGGGTTCGAGCGGTCCGGCTCCGGGGTTTGCGCCCGTCCGCCGGGAGCCGCTTTTCTTTCCCGAAAATCCGCCTTCATTCGCGATTTCCGCGGTATGTCGGCGAAAGGGAACCGCCGGATGGCCGGCCTCAAGCCGGGCAGGACAATCCGGCGGCAATTTTTCAGGACAAGGAGGAAAAGGCATCCCCGGATCCCGGCTTATTTTCCTTCCGTTCCCGGCACATCCTCTCTGTGCCGGGCGGGATAACCGCGGGACCGGCGGGGAATGCCTTAAGGAAGACCGATACGGATCAGGAAAAGGAAAGGAATAAAGGAAGTGGCGACGGATGAAACAGTACTTGGAGCTTTGCGAACACATCTTAAAAAACGGGGTGAAAAAGGCGGACCGGACCGGCACGGGGACGATCAGCATCTTCGGTTATCAGATGCGCTTTGACCTCCGCGCGGGATTCCCCCTTTTGACGACGAAAAAATTGCATCTGAAATCGATTATTTACGAACTTCTATGGTTTTTGCGCGGAGATACCAACGTCAAATATCTGCAGGAAAACGGCGTGCGGATTTGGAATGAATGGGCCGATGAAAACGGCGATCTGGGCCCGATTTACGGGCATCAGTGGCGTTCCTGGCGAACGGCGGACGGAAGGACGGTCGACCAGATCAGCGAAGTGATCGAAGAAATCAAGCGGAATCCGGATTCCCGCAGGCTCGTCGTCAGCGCCTGGAACGTGGGGGATTTGCCGAAAATGAAGCTGCCGCCTTGCCATGTTCTTTTTCAATTTTACGTGGCCAACGGCGAGCTTTCCTGCCAATTATACCAGCGGTCCGCCGACGTCTTTTTGGGGCTGCCGTTCAACATCGCCTCCTATTCCTTGTTGACGATGATGATCGCCCAAGTTTGCGGCCTGAAGCCCGGTGAATTTATCCATACCATCGGGGATGCCCATATTTACCTCAACCATATCGACCAGGTGAAATTGCAGCTGACCCGGGAACCGCGCCCGTTGCCCGTCATGAAAATCAACCCGGCGGTAAAAAATATTTTCGATTTCCGCTACGAAGATTTTCAATTGGAAAATTACAATCCCCACCCCCACATCAAGGGGGAAGTCAGCGTATGATTTCCTTCATCGCCGCCATGGACCGGAAGGGGGTCATCGGAAAGAAGAATCAGCTGCCCTGGCATTTGCCCGAAGACATGCGCTATTTTAAAAAGACGACGATGGGACGCCCCGTCGTCATGGGAAGGAAGACCTTCGAGGCCATCGGAAAACCTCTGCCGGGCAGGAAAAACATCGTCCTGACGAAAAATGCCCGTTTTCATCCGCCCGGCTGCACCGTCTTCCGCCGTTTGGATGAATTCCTGGATTACGCCGCCGGCGCGAAGGAGGAGATTTTCGTCATCGGCGGAGCGGAGATCTTCAGGCAATTGCTCCCTTATGCGGAACGGCTCTACATTACCCGCATTCACCACGACTTTGAAGGGGACGCCTTTTTCCCGGAAACGGATTGGCGGGAATGGAAACTCGCATCCCGGACGAAAGGGATCAAGGATGAAAAAAATCCCTATGATTATGAATTTCTCGTTTATGTGAAGAAGGATCCCGGATCCCTTTCCGGCGGAAGGGAGGAGTGAACATGTGCGGAAGGTTCACGTTGACCGCCGATGCCGAACAGTTGATGGCGCTGTTTCAGCTGTCCTTCTTTCCGGAAGGGTACGTGCCGCGCTTTAATATTTCCCCGTCCCAGCAGGTGCTGTCGGCGGTCAAGGCGGCGGAAGGATACAAGGCGGGTTATTTGAAGTGGGGGCTCGTGCCGTTTTGGGTGAAGGATGCGAAAAAATGGAAGCCGCTGATCAACGCCCGCGCCGAATCCCTCGAGGAAAAGGCGAGCTTTAAGCATCTTTTGGACAAGCGGCGATGCATCATTTTTGCCGACGGGTACTATGAATGGAAAGAGGAGGGCGGAAAGAAGCGGCCATACCGCATCGTGAAACAGGACGGAAAGCCCTTCGCCTTTGCCGGGCTGTGGGACAAAAACGACGGGGAGGCGGGCGGCCTCCCGACGTGCACGATCATCACCGTCCCCGCCAACGGGGAATTGGGGGAGATCCATGACCGCATGCCCGCGATCTTCACCGCCCGGGAAGAAATCGCCGCCTGGCTGGACAAAAGCAAGCCCTTTCCGGAGGTCCGCCCGTTGTTAAAAACGGCGCCGGAGAATTTGTTTTACGCCTACGAAGTATCTCCGGCCGTCAATTCTCCGAAAAACGAAAGCGAGGTGTGCATCCGGCCGGCGGAGGAGGAATGACAAATCCCCTGCGGGCGTAAAGGAAAAATGAACAGACAGGATGTGAATGAATTGAAAGGTATTCGAATTGTTACCGATTCCACGGCGGATCTGGACAGAGAAACCCTCCGCCGCTATGGGATCCATGTGATTCCGTTGCATATTCACGTGAACGGAAGATCATATTTGGACGGCGTGGATCTGTCTCCCGATGAATTGCTGCACATGATGAAGGAAGCGGATGAACTTCCGAAAACGTCCCAACCTTCTTTTGCCGCCTTTTCGCAAATTTATGAAAAGCTGACGAAGGAAGGGCATGAAGTGTTGTCCATCCATTTGTCGGGAAAATTGAGCGGCACCATCCAAACCGCCCGGATGGCCGCAGAAGCCTTTCGCGGAAAAGTGAAGGTCATCGACTCCTTTTTCATCTCAAAGGCCTTGAGCTTCCAGGTGGTCGAAGCGGCGAAAATGGCGATGGAGCGCCTGCCGATGGAAAGGATCATCCGCAGGATGGAAGACATCCGGCAGAAGACGAAATTGTACGTGGTCGTCGACACCCTGGAAAACTTGGTGAAGGGCGGCCGGATCGGGAAGGGGAAGGCATTGCTCGGTTCCCTGTTGAACATCAAACCGATCGCCTCCCTGGAAGACGGCGTCTACACCCCGGTCACCAACGCCAGAAGCCACCGCCAGGCGGTCAGACATTTAATGGAAACCTTCATCCGCGAAACGATGGGAAAGACGGTCAAAGGCATCGGCATCGTCCATGCGGAAGGCCTTGAACTCGCCAAAAGCTTGAAGGAAAAAATTCTGGAGCGTTTCGCCCATCTGGAAATCCCGGTGGAAAAGACGACCCCGGTCATCAGCATCCATACCGGCCCGGGGGCGATCGGCTTCATGTACTATGCGGAGTAGCCCGGTGAAAACCGTCCGTTTTTCGGCCCGTGTCCCGTAAGGCATGTTTCCTTTGGCTGCCCGGGTTCGCAAGGAGATTCCGCAGGGGGCGGACCGGCAGGGAGGGGGATCTTTTCCGAAAGGAGGATTCCCTTTCTTCTTGTTTGTCAAATTTTTGTCAAGAAAGGCGGCCGGACATCCGAAAGTTTTCCCTGATTCTATGGTAAAATGGAAAAGATCGGGGGGAGAAAATTGACACGCAGAAAGATGATCTTGTTTGCCTTGGCGATGCTTGCCCTGTCCATCCTGATCGCCGGCTGCGGCAGGGAAAAAATCAAAAATGCCAAAAATTGGCCGGTCGATTCCTTTGAGTATACGGATCAAAACGGCGAACCTTTATCCTTGGACGACTTGAAAGGAAAGGTTTGGGTGGCCAATTTTATTTTTACCAGTTGCGAAACGGTCTGTCCGCCGATGACGGCCAATATGGCCAGGCTGCAGCAAAGAATCAGGGAGGAAGGGCTGAAAAACGTGGAACTGGTTTCCTTCAGCGTCGATCCGGAAGTGGATACGCCGGAAAAACTGAAGGAATATGCGGCGAAGTTTACGGAAGACCAGTCCGATTGGCATTTTTTGACGGGGTATGCGCAAAAACACATCGAACAGTTCGCCAAGGATGTTTTCAAAACCCATGTGTACAAGCCGAAAAACGACGATCAAGTGATCCACGGCACCGATTTCTATTTGGTGAACCAAAAAGGGGTCATCGTCAAATATTATGACGGTTTGGACGTTCCTTATGATGAAATCCTCCATGACATAAAGGTTTTGTTGAATGAGTGACGATCCGGGGAAACCGGATTTTTTTTACCCATGAATCCGTGGTGGAAAAAATGATTGGAATGAGGAGATCTTGCCCTTTGCGGGCCGTTCGAATCGCCATATCCGCCGTTTTAATCCTTTCCTTTGTCCTCCTTCCGGGCTGTTCCGGCCAGGGGCAGGCCGGTCTGCATCCCGGCACGGAATGGGCCGGCGCGGAAAACCGGCTGCTGAAAGGCGGCATCCCGGCGGATTTTTTTCCGGTCTCCGTCCAAATTGCCGCCCTCGGGGACTCCCTGACCAAAGGGACGGGGGATGAATCCGGGCAAGGGGGGTATTTGCCCGTTCTGGAGCGGAAGATGGAAGGGTTGCGGGGGATCCAAAAGGTTTCCGCGCAAAATTTTGCGGTGAACGGTTTGACGTCCGGGGGGCTCCTGAGCATGCTGAAGGAGGAAAGGGTGGTCCGGGCGGTCAAGGAAGCCGACCTGATCTGCCTTTCCATCGGAGGCAATGACCTGGTGGCGGCCGCGAAGGAAAGCTTCCGGACGTTCAATCTGGAAATCTTCGAAAGCGAACGGAAGCTGTTTGAAGAGAGGCTGAACGAAATTCTCCGGAGATTGAAGGACGTCAATCCCCGGGCCGCCATCCTCTATATCGGCCTGTATAATCCCTTCGCATCCCGGCTTCCGGAGATGGAGGCCCTAAACGGGATCGTCGGGGATTGGAACCGTGCCGCGGAAAGGACGGCGTCCCGGTACGAATCCGTCCGGTTCGTGGACATCGCCGGCATCTTCCGCAGCGGGCAAAGGGATTTTCTCGCCGGGGATTCCTTCCATCCGAACCGGGAGGGGTACGAAAGGATCGGTGAGAAGGCCTTTGCCGCCTTC
This sequence comes from Caldibacillus debilis DSM 16016, assembly GCF_000383875.1. Taxonomy (NCBI): domain Bacteria; kingdom Bacillati; phylum Bacillota; class Bacilli; order Caryophanales; family Bacillaceae; genus Caldibacillus; species Caldibacillus debilis. Next base: position 34,590 of record NZ_KB912913.1, read on the forward strand.
AAAGCGGAGTTCTACGGCACGCCGGATGAGGAATGAGACGGACGCGGCGGGCATCATTCCCTTTCGTGCACGGCCTGCCCGCTTCCGAAGGAAAGCGGGAATCGGGGGCTGGAATGATACCGTCAGTCCTTGCTTTACTGACTGTCGTCCTTTTCATCACCGTCGGCCATGGCAGAAAAGGAAAGGGCGGGATTATAAAAATTTTTGACCCCGCTTTTTTTGCCGCTGATCGGGGCCGTGCATTCATTCGCTTTTGGTTCCGATTTTCCGGCCGTATCGCTTGGCTCATCACGGTAATTCTTATTTTGTTAAGCGCTTACTTTGCGCAATGCATGAAACATCCCCATTGTTCGTTTTCCCCCGCGATTTTTGCGGTTCTTGCCGGCTGCCGGCCCCATGGCCGCCCCGGCATGTGCGGGGAATTTTTCCCATGTTTTTTCCGCGGCAAAACGCGGCCGAAGGTTGAAGCCCCGGTTGGGAGGACAAGCCATGGAGAAACCGCGAGCCCCGGTTTAACCTCCCCGACGTTCCGGCCGGGAACAGGCCATCGATAAACCCGCCGCGAGGACAGGTTTGGACGCTGAAATGCCCGCCCGGTTGATCTATGGCTTTCTGTGTTTCTAAGCCGCTTGTCCGATCTCCCTTGAATCGGGGCTCATCCGGAACTCCCCTTTCCTTCGGCGGATGGCGCGATCCGGCGCGGGACCCTTCCCGGCCTCCTTCAGTAAATGATCCGCAATCCCTTCGGATAATAATTTTTGATCGTCCCCTGGACCTCCTTCCCCCAGCCGAGCGGGAAGCCGTCCACCGTGATCAGGATCCAGCCGTCCTGGCCGATCCCCTTTAACGTTTCCCCCTTTAAAAATTTTTCCCAGTCCTTTTCCTCGGAGGAGAAGTTCAACGACCGTTTCACATTTTCCCGTTTCAAGGCGAGGGCGAGGGCGTGGTTCGGCTCAAAACGGTTTTTTTTCATGTCGCCGAGGTGGATCCCCGCCCGCAGGATCCGCAAATCCTTCAGATCCGGACATCCTTCCGGGAGGGCGTAAAGCCGGTGGCCGAGGAGGAAAAACCGGGAAAAATCCACATCGGTTAAATACCGGTCTTGAAACTCGTAAAAGTCGTTCAATTTCCCCCCGGAAACCGTTCCTTTCATTTCCCTAAAGGGGAAACGGCTTCCCTCTCCTTCTTTTTTCACCATTTTGGCGACGAAGTGCCCCTCGCCCCTGACCAGGTGGGGCCAGATTCTCGCGCATTTCGCGAGCTCGGGGGAACCGTGTTTCGACCATTCCGGTCTTCCGTCGGCAATGCCGGAAATTTTCTCGATCTCCACCAGCTCCATTTCCGGGTGCTGGTGGAGGAAGCGTTCGATCACCTGTTCATTTTCTTCCGGGGAGAAGGTGCAGGTGGAATAGACCAGCGTCCCTCCTTCCCGGAGCATCACGAAGGCCTTTTCCAAAATCCGGTACTGGGTCTCGGCCAATTTCTTCACAAATCGCGGCGACCAGTAGATGGTGGTTTCCGGATCCTTCCGGAACATCCCTTCCCCGGAACAGGGAGCGTCGACCAGGATTTTATCGAAATATTCCGGAAAGCGTTTGGCCAGTTTTTCCGGGGTTTCGCTCGTCACGATGCAATTTTTGATTCCCATTCGTTCGACGTTTTCCGATAAAACCTTCGCCCGCTTGCCGGATATTTCGTTGGCGATAAGGATGCCTTTCCCTTGCAAATGGCCGGCGATCTGCGTCGATTTTCCGCCGGGGGAAGCGCACAAATCCAGCACCCTGTCCCCGGGCTTCGCATCCAGCACCTCCGCCGGAAAACCGGCGCTCGGTTCCTGCACGTAATATAGGCCGGCCGCGTGGTACGGATGTTTACCCGGCCTGTCGTTCCGCGGGGAAAAGTAGTAGCCGCCCGTGACAAAAGGGATCTTCTCCAAAGGAAAAGGGCTGATCGCCTTCCATGTTTCTTCGTCGACCTTGAGGGGGTTGATCCGCAGGCCGGCGGTTTTTTCTCCGGCCAGGCTTTCCAGAAAAGGTTCGGCTTCTTCTTTCAACAGTGCGCGCATTTTTTCCACAAATTCCTCCGGGAGCATGCGGTTTCCACTCCTTTCCGGTGAGCATTCGGTTCCCTTGCGTCGCGCGGAACCCGGTTTTGGCGCGGGCCATCGCCGGGAAATGTCTTGACCGGCGGCGAGAGATGCGGGGGATCTCCCGGTGAACGGGAAGCCCGGATCATTTTCAGAAAAAATTTTTCCGATGCGGGGCCGCCCATTCCTGTTCCGCGTGGCAGGCTCTTTGGAAACAGCCCTATTTTATCACAGGGACGGATAAAAAGGGAAACGGAATCCGGAAAAGGGGACCGGTTCGCCGCGGACAGCCGGATAAAAACACGAACATTGTATAAATATAAATCTATAATATTCGTAAATAATATTGATTTTGCTGGTTTTATCCGGTAACATTTTTATTGTGACATTAAATTTACGAACGACCTGCGCATGATGGGAGGAATGGCGGATGAGCTTCGATTATGACGTGATCGTCGTCGGTGCGGGACCGACGGGGATTTTTGCCTGCTACGAATTGACATTGAAGCATCCGGAAGCGAAAGTGCTGCTGATCGACAAGGGGCATGATATCTACCGGAGGCGCTGTCCGATTTTGGAAGGGAAGATCCGGAAGTGCCCGCCGGCCATCGGGAAGAAGAAGTTTGCCGGCTGTCTGCCGGCCTGTTCGATCACAGCCGGGTTCGGCGGCGCCGGCGCCTATTCGGACGGAAAATTTAACATCACGAGCGAATACGGCGGATGGCTGAACGATTATCTCCCGAATTCCACCGTCTTGGAATTGATCAAGTACGTGGACGCCATCAATTTGAAGCATGGCGCGCCGACGGAGATCACCGATCCCGACACGGAGGAAATCAGGAAGATCGAAAGGCGGGCCTACGCCGCCGGGCTTAAGCTCCTGCGGGCCCGAATCCGCCATTTGGGGACGGAGGAAAATATCCGGATTTTGCAAAGCATCTACGAATACTTGAAAGACCATGTGGAGATGATGTTCGGGCAGGAAGTGGAAGACATCGAAACGGTCAAAACGGGAGAAAAATATGTCGCCCGGGGCGTCCGCCTGAAGTCGGGCGGGACGGTCACGGCCAAAAAGATCCTGCTCGCCCCCGGCCGGGACGGCTCCGCCTGGCTGACGGAAATCATGAGAAAGCGGCGCTTGAAGATGCTGTCCAATCAGGTGGACATCGGCGTCCGGGTGGAAACGTCCAACATCGTTATGGAGGAGATCAATCGCCATTTGTACGAAGGAAAATTGATCTACCGATCCTCGGTCGGGACGACGGTCCGGACGTTTTGCAGCAACCCTTCCGGCCATGTGGTGGTGGAAAACCATTCCGGGACGATGCTCGCCAACGGCCACAGCTATCAGGACCCGTCCTTGGGAAGCCCGAACACCAATTTTGCCATCCTCGTTTCCCACCAATTTTCCGAACCCTTCGACCAGCCGAATGAATACGCCCACGCCATCTCCCGGTTGGCCAACATCCTTTCGGGCGGCGGGATCATCGTGCAAAAGTACGGGGATTTGCTGAAAGGAAGGCGTTCGACGGAGAAAAGGATCCGGGAAGGGTTCATCGAGCCGACGCTGAAGGAAGCCGTTCCCGGGGATTTGTCCCTCGTGCTTCCCTACAATACGCTGAAAAGCATCATGGAAATGACGGAGGCCCTCGACCGGGTGCTCCCCGGCATCGCCTCCGAACATACCCTTTTTTACGGGGTGGAAGCGAAATTTTATTCGGCCCGTCCGGTGTTGAACGACCGGTTTGAATCGGAAATCGCCAATCTGTATATCGGCGGGGACGGCGGGGGCATCACCCGCGGCCTGGCCCAGGCCAGCGCCTGCGGGGTATGGATCGCCCGCGACATCGCGGAAAAATTGAAGAAGGAGCCCCTTTCCTCCCCCGATCCGGCCGGAATTGTGATAGGATAGATAAAAAAGAATTTTGACGGACGGGAGATGCGATGGCAAAATCCTTCTATCATTTTCTCATGCGATACCGGAATCCGGGAGGAAAGGACGAATTGGCCCGGTTCGCGGAAAATGTCTACCGGGACCACGGCTTTCCGAAACAATCCAGGAAATTTGATGAGATTTCCCGCTATCTGGAACTGAACGGGGAATATTTGCCTTCGATGGACGTCTTTGACCGGGCCTGGGCGCTTTATAGGGAATGGGAGCGGGATATGGACGAAGGAATCTGATCATCTCCGGCTGTGGCCCCCGGCCGGACGGAACGTCCGCAATCCGACTTCCCGTTTTCCCGGCCGGCCCCCCTTTCTCATTTTTTTCCGATGTGCATATAATGGTTTAAAGATTGAGGAGAAAGAGTGGGGGCAATGACGAAGGGAAGGATGGCGAAATATAAAATCGGGGATTACGTCATGGGCCGGAACGAGGAGATTTTCGGGAAAATCGTCAACGTCCATCTGGTGGAAGGCCAGTGGTTTTACCGGCTTCACAACCGCGAGGAACTGTACCGGGAGGACCAATTGTCCCCGGCCGATGAAGATGCGGAATTGGTGCAAAAAGAAAACGTCCATATCGATTATCGGTTCCAATTCGGGGACATCGTCCATGTAAAAGGCTACGGCAGCGATCTGTTCGTTGTCATCGGTTTCCGCGCCGAGATTTGGCGGTATAAAAATTCCGCATGGGAAGATTTGATCTATGAGTTGTCCCGGCTGAAGGACGGGGAATGGCTCGAGGCATCGGAAGAAGAGCTGATTTACATCGCCGACGAACAAAAGGCGAAAAAATTTCTTTTGCACCCCCAATTGCGGAATAATCCGCCGCAGAAGCCGGAGCGGAAAAAGGATATGGCGGATATCGACATGCTCTTGGATATGTATAACGATTATAAACGGCTGTATGAGTTGTTCGGGGAAAACACCTACAGGAAAAAGATGAAAGAAGTGCTGAAAAAATTGGAGGCCATCGTCAGGCACTTTCAAAAATAATGAAGGGGATCCGGCCGGATGGCCTCCCAGGAGGCGCCCCGCCCTTTGCGGAAGGCTGATCGTTCGGCCTTCCTTTTTTCCTTTGCCGGGGAACTTTCTTTTTGGAACCGCGGTGACCCTGCTTGCCTTATACCGGCCGGGGCCCTGCCGGAGGGATTTTCATTTGGGACGGCCGCGATTTTTCCTCCGTCCGGCCGGCAGGCACGAAAAGGCAAACATCGGAGGGGAGACTTTCTGCCGGAGGGGCGGCTCCGTCCTCCCGACAACGCTTTCGGCGCGCTTCCATCCCGGGATGGGCCGGCCGGCGGTTTCCGGTAGAAATGGTAAACGGTTGCTTCCGGAAGCCGGAAGAGGGGCGAATCCCCCCTTCCGGCGGGCCGAAACGGTACCTCTTTCGCCCATCCCCCTTTTGTCGGCTGCACGGGTTTCCATCGGTTTTTTTGGGTGCGTTTGAAGGACGAACCGCAAAATCCATTCCCTTCCTCCTTTTCCCGGCTACCAAACGACGCAAAATATGGTATATTGGAAACGAAAAAAGTATTCGTTCTTAAGGAGGATTTTTTCATGAGCATTCACATCGCCGCCAAAGCGCATGAAATTGCGGATACGGTGCTCCTGCCGGGGGATCCCCTTCGGGCGAAATACATCGCCGAAAATTTTTTGGAAAACCCGGTGCTTTACAATGAGGTCCGCAACATGTACGGCTATACGGGCACATACAAAGGGAAACGGATCTCCGTCCAAGGGACGGGCATGGGCGTTCCGTCCATCGCGATCTACATTACCGAACTGATGCAGAGCTACAACGTGCAGAAGCTGATCCGCGTCGGCACCTGCGGGGCCATCCAGAAAGACGTAAAGGTGCGGGACGTCATATTGGCGATGAGCGCCTCCACCGATTCGTACATAAACCGGAAAATCTTTAACGGGATCGACTACGCGCCGACCGCCAATTTTGAATTGCTGAAGAAGGCCTATGACGCCGGAACGGAAAAGGGCCTGGATTTGAAGGTGGGCAGCGTCTTTACCGCCGACCTCTTCTACGACGATTATGCGGAGCACGAAAAATGGGCGAAGTACGGCATCTTGGCTGTGGAAATGGAAACGGCCGCCCTGTATACCCTTGCGGCGAAATTCGGCAGGAAGGCCCTTTCCATCTTGACCGTCAGCGACCATATTTTAACCGGAGAGGAAACGACCGCCGAGGAGCGGCAAACGACCTTCAACGATATGATCGAAGTGGCGCTGGAGGCGGCTGTCAAAGAATGAAATCTTCCCGGCCGATCGGAAAAGATCGGCCCTGTTTTTTTGGCGGGAAATAACTCTACCCAAGGGATTTCGGCAGTGATAAAATTTATTCATGCGATTCAAGAAACGGATGATTCCGGCACGGACGGAATGCGGCAGCCGCGCCGCGGCGCCGCGGGACCGGCATGCTGCCGGGGAAGCGGGGGATTTTTTTGACGAGAAAAATTTTCATCCTTTTACTGGCCATTCCTTTGCTCGTTGCCTGCCAAGGCCTCTTTTCCAAGGGAAAAGAGAAGGGCGAAACGGGTGGGACGGCCGGTCAAGAGCAAAAGCAAAAGGAAAACAACCAGGATCAACCGGATACCGGCGCCGAACCTTCGGAAAAAACCGGCGGACATCCAGGGGGGAACGGAGCGCCCGGTGAAGGGGAGGGCGGGGAAATCCTGCTGGATGCCAGCCTGTTCAACGAAATCGAAGTGATCAACGGGCAAAAAGTCATCAAAAACCCGGACAACATCCTGATCATCGTCAACAAGGACTACAGCCTTCCTCCCGGCTACAAACCGAAGGATCTTGTCAGGCCGAAAGTCCCCTTTTCCTTCGGCGACCGGGACATCGAAAAAAGCTATATGCGCAAAGAGGCGGCCGAGGCCCTGGAAAGGATGTTCCGGGCCGCGGCAAAGGAAGGAATCCGCCTGTATGCCGTCTCCGGCTACCGGTCGTACGAACGGCAGAAGGAGCTGTTTGACGCGGAGGTGGCGGAGAGGGGGAAGGAATTGGCGGTGCAGGCCGTTGCCGTGCCGGGGCAAAGCGAGCATCAGACCGGGCTCGCCATGGATATCTCCAGCGCCAGCAACGGCTTCCAATTGAATGAAAAATTCGAGGAAACGCCGGAAGGAAAATGGCTTTTCAAAAACGCCCACAAGTTCGGGTTTATCCTGCGCTATCCGAAGGGAAAGGAAGACATTACCGGGTACATGTACGAACCGTGGCACTACCGGTACGTCGGCGAATATGCGGAAACGATCTACAAAAACGGCTGGACCTTGGAGGAATTTTTCGAGCAGGCAAGGGCCATTTAATCGTTTGTAATTTTCATGAAACATGATATTCTTTTGTATATGAGCATATCGTCGAAAGTGGTGAAATCCTATGGAAGATGAGAAAAAAGGACAGATGGATGACCAAGGAAAAACGGTTACGATAAAAAAATTCCATTTCATCATGCTGCTGTTTTTGACGGTCTTTCTGACGGCGGGGATTACGGCCTTCGCTTTGTCTTTCGGCGATGAAAAAGTCGTGGAAAGGATCCAGGTGCGGGACCGGGAAGAATTCAAAAAGCTGTATGATGTATACGACCAGATCAAATCTTCGTATATCGAGAAAGTGGATGAATCGGCTTTGATCGACGGCGCCATCAACGGGATGGTGGAAGCGGTGGGCGACCCCTATTCCGATTACATGACAAAGGAAGAAGCGGAAAGTTTCCATGAAAGCATTTCTTCCTCCTTTGAAGGAATCGGCGCCCAGATCGAAGAAAGGGACGGCTACATCGTCATCGTCGCGCCGATTAAAGGAAGCCCGGCGGAAAAGGCCGGCTTGAAAGCCAACGACAAAATACTGGAAGTGGACGGCAAAAACATTCAAGGCATGAGCGCCAATGAAGCGGTGACGCTGATCAGGGGCAAAAAGGGGACCCAGGTGGAATTGACGATCCTCCGCCCGGGCGTGGATGAGCCGATCAAGGTCAAAATCACCCGCGACGTGATCCCGATCGAAACGGTGTACAGCGAAATGCTGGACGGAAAAATCGGCAAAATTCAAATCACTTCCTTTTCCGAGCGGACGACCGAGGAATTGAAACAACATTTGGAAAAGCTGAAGAAAGAGGGAATGAAAGGCTTGATCCTCGACCTCCGGCAAAATCCCGGCGGGCTGTTGGATCAGGTCATTGAAATCGCCAATATCTTCATTCCCAACGGAAAAGTGATCTATCAGCTGGAATACAAAGACGGGAAAGTGGAGAAACAGACTTCCGCCCAAAAGGAACCCTTCGAATTCCCCTTTGTCGTCCTGGTGGATAACGGAAGCGCCAGCGCTTCGGAAATCTTGGCGGCTGCGGTGCAGGAATCGGCCGGCATGCCCCTCGTCGGGGAAAAGACGTTCGGCAAAGGCACCGTCCAGTCTTCCAGCGATTTCCAAGACGGTTCCACGATCAAACTGACCACCGCCAAGTGGCTGACGCCCAACGGCAATTGGATCCACGAAAAGGGGATTGAGCCCGATTATCCGGTGAAATATCCGGATTATGCCAATCTTCCTTACATCGATCCGAATTTGAAGCTGAAAGAAGGGACGGAATCGGAGCAGGTGAAGACCGCCGAACGGTTCCTGGAAGTCCTCGGCTATCATCCCGGAAAAGTGGACGGACAGTTCGACGAAAACACGAAGGCGGCGGTGGAAGCCTTCCAAAGGGATGAGAAGCTGAAAGCGACGGGGATCGTCACGGGCGAAACGACGGCGAGATTGTATGAAAACATAAGGGAAAAACTGGAAAAAGATGATCCCCAATTGAAAAAAGCCATCGAAGTGCTGAAAGAAAAAATGAAATAGATGCCCGTCCCGGGCATCTTTTTTTCTGGGAAATTCTTCCTGCGCCGGCATGCGGAAAGGCCGTGCAAAAAGGGAGGCGGCCGCCGGAATGGGAATAAGCGGGATCGGAAAGGAGCGGAGGCGTTTCAAAGAATCGCCCCGCGAATGGGGGGATGTGGTTTTACCGCCCGTCTTCCTTCCGGATGGGGATCTCGCTGATTTGGACGTCGGTGTTCTTCGGGATTTTAATCTCCAACATTTGATCGCGGAAGGCGGCCCGGGCCCCTTTTTTTCGGACGAGGGCGGGCAATGGGATGACGTGGCGTCCTTTGTTCAGCCCCTCGATAAAACATTGGTTCTGGGTGTAATAGATCCTTGCCCGCCTCAGCAGCTGTTTATTTTCCAACGGGATTTGAATATAGATATCTTCCAATGTTTCAAAGACCCGTTCGTTCAGGCCGCGATCCGGGCTTTCCTCCGGCGTTTTTCCCCCTTCGGGCGCCGGAGGCTGCCCGTTCGAAAAATTCCAAAGGTTGTTCGGCAATGTCATTTTCATCCATTGGTCGAAAATCTTCTGGAACTGTTCGGGATTCATCCCTTGAAAAAAGTCCTTCGTTTCGCCAAACCAGTTCCAAGGAAACACGGCCGCCACCTTCCTTCCGTCCCGAAAACCCCTTTTATCAACAAATTATGAAGCCGGAAACGGGAAGGTGAAGAAAACCCCGCCGCGGTTTTTCCTGCTGCCGCATTGAGGCCCGGTTCTTGCCGGTTTCGGCCATGGACAGGCAGGGTGCGGGATGATCGGTTTCCGGCCCGCCCCGAGGGATTGCGCGGGCGGCCTTCCCCGCTGCGAATCGGCGATTTCGCCATGCAAAAGCATTTTGTGCGGCCTGGAAGGTTCCCGGGTTCACGAGCATCGGCGATTCCGCCATCGTCGACGACCGTTTTCCTGCCGCCGGGGGCCCCGTCCGGGCCCCGGCGACGGACGCGCCCGCCCCGGTTGAGGAGTCGAGGCGTCCTTATTGCATTGGATAAGAAACATGTATACTATAAGAAAAGAATACAGGATCGGAATTTTGTCAGTGGAGGGTAACGATGAAGGAAAAAACGGCGTTGATCACCGGGGGTGCGGCGGGGATCGGCAAGATGACGGCGGAACTTCTCGCGGAAAAAGGGTTCCATATCGTCATCAATTACCGCAAAAGCGAGGAAAAAGCCCGGAAGCTCGCGGAAGAGATTCAAAGGAAGCACCGCGTCAAGGCCGCCGCCGTCAAAGGGGACGTGGCCTCGATGGAGGATTGCCGGAGGATTTACGAACAGGCCATCTCCCTGACCGGGCGCGTGGACGTTCTCATCCATAATGCCGGCCCCTATATCCGCGAACGGAGAAAAATGGCGGATTACAGCCTGGACGAATGGCTGTACCTCGTGAACGGCAATTTGAACGCGGTCTTTTATTTGACGAAACTCTGCCTGCCCGCCATGCGGGAAAACAGATGGGGACGGATCATCACCATGGGATTCGACCGGGCGGAAACGGCGGCGGGGTGGCCGGAGAGGTCGGCCTTTGCGGCGGCGAAAAGCGCCGTTGCTTCGCTGACGAAAACGCTGAGCCGGGAAGAAGCGGAATACGGGATTACCGTGAACATGGTCTCACCCGGGGACATTGAAGGGGATTGGAAGGAAAAACGAATCGGGGAAGCGATGGGGCACCCCGATCCCGGCACCCCGGTCGGAAGGCCGGGGACGGGGGAAGATGTGGCCAGGGTGATTTCTTTTTTGTGCGGGGAAGAATCCGATTTTATCACCGGAGCGGTCATTTCCGTAACGGGCGGCAAAGATGTCCTCGGAAAAGGGAAGGGGAAATGACCCGGTTTTCATCGTCTTTCCCCTTTTACGAACGCTCCGCCGTATTTTATTTTCTGGATATAGAACAGGCGCGCCGACAGCCCGACGGCGCCGGCGGTCAATCCGGAAATGATCCCGATCCAATAGCCGTCAGGGCCCATGCCGCCGTACCCGGCAAGGAGATAACCGGCCGGGAGCCCGATGACCCAATAGGCGACAAAAGTGGTGATGAAGCTGGCGTTCACGTCCTTATAGCCGCGCAACGCCCCTTGCACGGAGGCCTGAATCGCGTCGGAAAACTGGAAGCCGATGGCGAACAGCAAAAAGCGGGCGGTAATTTCCAACACCCTTTCTTCATTCGTGTACAGGGAAGCGATCGGATACCGGAAGACGTACAGGATGACCGCGTTCAGGAAGGCCAGGATAAGGGCGGTCAGTATGCCGAGCCGGCTGTATTGCCCGGCGTCCCGGAGCCGGTCGGCCCCGACTTCATAGGCCACCAATATCGTCAACGACATGGAAATGCTGAGGGGGAACATGTACAGGATCGTCGTGAAATTGGCCGCCGCCTGGTAGGAAGCGACGGTGGCCGTATCGTACTGGCTCATGAGCAGGGTGATCGCCGCAAATATGCTCGTTTCAAAAAAGATGGCCATCCCGATCGGGATCCCGACGCGGAAAAGTTCCTTTAAAACGGGGAAATGGATCCCGTAAAAGGCCCGGAAAATCCCGTACCGGGAAAAGGGCCTTATCCGTGTGATCAGGAGGATGGCGATGAGGCAAATGATCCAATAGGTGATCGCCGACGCCACGCCGGCGCCGACCCCGCCCAGCTTCGGGAAACCGAATTTGCCGAAGATGAACAAATAATTGAAGAAGACATTGATCGGGACCGACAAAAGGGTGATGATCATCGTCGTCTTCGTCTGGCCGAGGGCGTCGATAAAGTAGCGGAGCACGTTGTAAACGAGCAGCGGGACGATGCCGAAGGACAAGGAAACGAGATAATCATGCGCCGTCCGTTTTACCTCTTCTTCCAGGTCCATCAGGTTTAATATCTTTTCCAGGCTCAGCGCCCCGGCGGCAATCAGCGACATGGAAATAAAAAAAGCGGCCAATATGCCCTGCTGGACCGTTTTGGGGACTTCCCTTTCCCTGCCTGCGCCCACGAGCTGGGAAACGGTGGGCGTGACGGCCACGAGGATCCCGCTCAAACCGGTGTAAACCGGGCTCCAGAGGGAATTTCCGATGGCGACGCCGGCCAAATCCGCCGAGGCGACATTTCCGGACATGGACGCATTAAAAAAGCCCATCAGGGACATGGCGACTTGGGTGACGAAAATGGGGCTGAAGATGGCAACAAACAACCGGAATTTCTCTTTTCTATTTTTTGTCGGGTGCATGGTTTCCTCCCTTTCCGAAACGGTTTACGGCAACAAAAAAATATCCGTCCTCCTGCGGTGTCAGGCTTCCAGCGGGGGCAGCTGCCCCCCGTACGGAAAACCGTTCTTTTTATGGTACAAGTTGTAGGCGTCCTTCCGTACGACGTACAGCTCGTAATTTCCTTCCTGTTCCGGTCCGAGGCGCATCTGTTTTTCCCCGCCGCCGATCTTTACGGTGTAGGGAAGCTTTTCGGCCGCTTTGATCGAACGGATATTTTCCTTCTTTATCCGTAAATAGACATTTTCAATCTCGTAATCAAAAAAGATTTCGTTGAAAAAGTCCTCCTTGGCGGAACGGTTATACCCTTTCCCGTGGTAGGGTTTGCCGAGCCAAGTGCCCAAAAATCCCGCCTTATCGGCAATGTCGTAGAGGGAAATGGTGCCGATCGGCTGCCCCCATTCATCGAGGATCGTTCTGGAAATCACTTCCCCCCGTTCTTCCGCCTCGATCATTTGCTTGGTGATAAACAAATATTCTTCAAAGGACCCGGGTTTATGGCGGACATAGGGGAAAACATCCGGGTGGACGATCAATGAATATAGGGCTTGGCAATCTTGCAAATCCCTTTTTTTGAGCATGGGGATCCCTCCTCCATGAGGGCAGTACTGCTTGAGCATTCCCACCCTCGAAATGATGGCTCCGATAAAAATTTTCGGGGTGGGAATCGAACCCACTAGTACCGGCGGAGAGCCGGTGGCGCACCATTTGCCTTCCCTTGCGTCGCGGGATGCCGCGAGATTGGATTACGAACGTATCATACAGGAAAATGGATAAAAAATAAACAGCTTTGGGCGAAAATTTTTCATCATTTTTTGTCACTTTTTTCAGCCTGTGCCGATCCGGGGAAACGGCTTGAAACCGACGGAAGGGGTAATAAAAATGTATAAAAAAAATCGGGCAAAAGCAAGCAAAAAATCCCGGAATCGGTTATTCTTAAAATGCGAGAAATCGGATCCGGGGGTGGCGACATGAAAAGATTCCTGATCGGAATGGCCGCCTTGTTATTCCTGTTGGCCGCTTTCGAGTTCGCCGGAGAAAAGATCTCCCCGAAGGATTCCGGGGAAGGCGGGGCGAGGCGGGGCGAGGCGCCGGGGGAAACCCCCGGGGAAAAAGCGGGCGGCGAGGCGCCGGTGCTCCCCTTGCGGACATTGGACGGAACGGAACTTTCCCTTGCCGATTTCCGCGGGAAAAAAGTGCTGCTCAATTTTTGGGCGAGCTGGTGCTCCCCTTGCCGGGAGGAGATCCCGCATCTGCAAAAGTTTTATCGCCGGCACGGCGGCGAGATCGCCGTCTTGGCCGTCAATTTGACCTTCGGCAAGGAAAATCCGGAAACGGTGAAAAAATTTGTGGAGGATCATGGCCTGACCTTTCCCGTCCTTTTGGACCGGGAAGGAAAAATGATGAAGGAATATGGCGTGGTCGGCATCCCGACCAGCTTCTTCATTGACGAAAAAGGGATGATCCGCCGCAAATACGTAGGACCGATGAAGGAAAAAGACATGGATAAAATTTTCAGACAAATGGAGGAATCATCCGAATGATCCTTGAGGTTCCCTTTCGCAAAGTGCACGGATCGCGAAACGATTTCCTGCTGATCGATGAAGAACATCTTCCCGCACCCCCGGACAGGGAGACGAAAAAACGCTGGGCAATCACCCTTTGCGACAGGAAAAAGGGGATCGGGGCGGACGGGATTTTATTCCTGTCCCCGAGCGGGCAGGCGGACGGGGCCATGCGGATCTATAACGCGGACGGCACCGAGGCATCGATGTGCGGGAACGGGCTCCGCTGCGCCGGAAGATATTTCATCGAAAAGACGGGAAAAGATACGATTTTCGTGGAAACGAAAAAGGCGGTGCTGGAAGTCAAAAGGTGGGAGGACGGCCCGGACGTTCCCCTCTTTCAGGTGGAAATCTCCCCCGTCCGCTTTGATCCGGAAAGCCTGCCGATGAATACGGACAAAAGGGAGATCATTAACGAAAAGCTGGAAGATTTGTCCCGGGAGCTCCTGTTTACCGCCCTCAGCGTGCCGAATCCCCACCTGATCGCCATCGTCTCCAAGGAGATGATGCTCTCCGGCGAGCAGGAGCGGATCTCCGCCTTCGTCAACGGGGAAAACCCTTATTTTCCGGACGGGGTCAATGTCAGTTTCGTTTACCCGATCCGGGAAGGGGAAATTTTCGTGAAAACCTACGAACGGGGAGTCGGTTTTACCAATGCCTGCGGCACCGCCATGTCGGCCGCCAGCCTCGTCGCCGCACGAAACGGGTACGCCAAAAGGAATTCCCCCGTCACCGTCTATAATAACGGCGGGTTCGTCCGGACGGTCATCAGCGAAGACGGGGACAAAATTTTCCTGATCGGAAACGGGACCTATGAATACGACGGGATATTCCGCTGGCAGGAGGATGCCGGGCTGGCCGGATGGGCGATCACCCGCCGCTATCCGGAAGAAGAGGCCGCCTATGCGCGGATCGAAAGGAAAGCCCGGGAAAAAATCCGGGAGATCTTCGGCGTGGATAAAGTTTGAGGGCCTCTTTCCGCCTTTGCAAGCGCGTGATCGAACGGCTCGTATCGCCGCCTCACCCGATGCCGTACGGCCAAAGCAAAATCTCCGTTTTTCGGGAGGCGGGCTACCGGAAGGCCCTGAACCTTCTATGCCGGCGGAACGGCGGGCGGCCCGCCGTCATCCATTTTTTGCCGGCGGGAAGGTTCCGCGGTTCCTTCCTCTTGCCGGACGGGCCGCATCCGCTATTTCCTTTTCAAAAATTCGATGATTTCCCGGAGGACCGGCCCGTTGTCGGTTTCGAAATAATCGCCGAAGGGATCGCCCTTTTCAGCTCGTTTGATGGCTTCTTCGAAGGATGGGGGATCGGGGGAAAGGGACGGAAGGTCCCCCCAATCCAGCGGGGCCGCCACACCCGCCTCGCCGGTCCCTCGGGCCGAATAGGGACAAATGATCGTCTTCCCTTCCCCGTGCTGCGTATAATCGATATAAAGCCGCCTGCCGCGGTTTTTTTTCAGCCTTTCGACGGTGAAAATCCTTTCGTTTCCCGCAAGCAGAAACCGGGAGAGGAAGGACGTGAACGCCCGCGATTCCTCCCAGGTGACGGCCCGGCTGCCGCCGACGGGAAAATAGACGTGCAATCCGTGCTTTCCGGAAGATTTCAAATAGCATTTCAACCCGAGCGGGTCGGCAAATTTTTCTTTGATCATGGCCGCGGCCTCCACCGCAAGGGGGAATTCCCGCTTCGACGGCGGATCCAGGTCGATGACGATCTCCGCCGGGTTTTTCTCGTCGTCCGCCCTGCAAAAGGGGATATGGAATTCGATGGCTCCCTGATTGCCGAGCCAAATCAAGGTGTCCGGCGAATTGCACAGGATGTAGCGGATTCCTCCCAGCGCCGCCGTTTCCACAAAGGGCGGGGCGTAATCGGGGCAGTTTTTTTGGAAAAAGGCTTCCCCTTCCACCCCGTGGGGATAGCGGACGACCGTCAGGGGCCTGTCCTTGAGAAAGGGGGCCATGTACGGGCGGATCCTTTGCAAATAATCGATATAGGCGCTTTTCGTAATCCTTTGCTTCGGCCACAAAATTTTTTCCGGGTGGGTCAGGGGGAAGGGAAAGGGATTGGCCGCCTCCTTGAACCGTTCATAGGTGCATTGCTCCGGGGAAAGGCCGAGCAAAAACCGGGAAAAAACCACTTCGCGGAAGTTTTGCTCCGCCCATTGGAGAAACTTCAATTCCACGCAGATCGAAGGTACGATGTAGATGCATCGGCCGTCTTCCTTTGCGGCATTTTCCCGGATCGTTTTTTTCAGGGCCTCATATTCTTCCTTTTCCAGGCCGTGGCGGAAGGAGCCGACCGGAAAGACCTGTTCCCCTTTGAAAACGGCGGCCCGGAAGTAGCCGTTTCTCTTGTCGTAGGCGTGAATGAAGCAGGCCGCCTTCTTCCAGTTTTTGTATTTTAGCCAGCTGCCGCTTTTCCCCTCTTCCCATCGGCTCGAGCTTTTCTTGGCGACGATCCCTTCCCCGCCGAAAATTTGGATTTTTTCCCAAAGCCTTTTCCCGTCCCCGTCGGCCGGGACCATTTGTACGAAGGAAGGGTTTCCCCCGTCCGGGGCGAGGGGCCAGCCCGTTTGTTCAAACAGCGCCCGGAGCATTTTTTTCCGTTCGAGGTAAGGCAGATGGCGGCAAGATTTTCCGCGGTAAACCAGCAGATCGAAGGCGAGAAATTTGCACGGGTGCAGGCGGGCTTCCCTGCCGATCCCCGCTTCCGAACGGAGGCGTCCCCGCCTCTGCATGGCGGCGAAATCCCCCTTCAACGGATTGGTTAACACCGTAAGTTCCCCGTCCAAGGAAAGGGGGAGAAAGGGGGCCAGGACCTCCCGATTTTTTTCGAAAAAGGCCGCGGCTTCCGGAAATTTGTCCGCGAGCTCTTTCCCGTTCCGGCTTACCAGGCTGAAGCCCTTGCCGAAGGCCAGCGTCGCCCGGAATCCGTCGTATTTCACTTCATAGCGCCAGTCCTTCCCTTCCGGAAAGCGGAAAGTCAGCGTCGGCTGCATCGGTTTCATCGCCTTCACCTTCCGTTTTTATTGTATGGAGGCCCCTTTTTTTTTATCCATTTCCATAAATTAGCGGGTTAACGGCAGGGGAAAAGCGGGAAATTAAAGGCAAAAAGGGATGGATGGAGATGCACACGATTTGGAAGGGAAGTCTGCAATTCGGCCTCGTCAACATACCGGTCAAGCTTCATGCGGCGACGGAAGAGAAAGACGTCAAATTCCGCACCCTGCACAAACCTTGCCATACCCCGATCAAATACGAAAAGGTCTGCCCGAACTGCCAAAAGGGTGTCGAAAGCGCCGAACTGGTGAAGGCCTATGAATACACGCCGGGAAAATTTATCGTTTTGGAGGAGGGAGATTTAAACAAGCTGGAAAAGGAAATGGAAGAGCGGGCGGTGGAGATCCTCGACTTTGTCGATATGGCGGAAATCGACCCGATCTTTTTCCGGCGCGCCTATTACCTCTCCCCGAACGAAGGGGGAGGGAAGGCCTATTCCCTGTTAAGGAAGGCCTTGGAAAAATCGAAAAAGGTCGGGATCGCGAAAATCATGATCCGTTCGAAGGTGCAGCTTTCGGCCGTGCGCGTTTTCGAAAATACCCTGGTTTTGGAAACGATCCATTTTCCCGACGAAGTGAGGAAGCCGGCGGATGTGCCGAACGTCCCGGCGGAGGATAAGTTTTCCGACCAGGAACTGGAGATCGCCCTGCTGTTAATCGACCGCCTGAGCACGGAATTTTCCCCGGAAAAATACAAGGACGACTATCGGGAAAGCCTGCTGGAACTGATCGAAGCCAAAAAGAAGGGAGAGGAATTCGTCACCCCGGATCAGGAGGAAAAGCCGAGTGCGGTGACCGATTTGCTCGCGGCATTGCAGGCGTCCATCGACCGGACGAAGCCAAAGAAAACGGCCGGAAAAAAAGGCGGCAAATTGGCGAGAAAAAAAGCCTGAATCGATTCTCCCAATGCGGACACGGACGAAAGGGGACAAAAGACCCATTTTCAGGAACGGCTGCTCGATCGTTCCTGTTTTTATGGGAAAAAATCCCGAATAAGTAGTCCGTTTTTATTATTTTTGGAAAATTTGTTATTTTTGCATCAGAATTCGACAAACTTATCCTCCCGTTTGCGTTAAAGTAAATCTTGCAACCTATGGTATTTTTAACCCCAAGAAAGAATAAAACAAGGGAGGAGAGGTGGAAATTTGAGAAGGAGGAAGGCTTTTTCCGTTCTTCTGACGGCGCTCTTGGTCTTTTCCTGCGTGATTCCGGCCGCCGGCTTTCGCGCGGAGGCCAAAGGCAAAGTGTCTTTCGGCCAAACCGCCGCCGAGCTTGCGAAAGGAAAAATCGACAAAAAGCTTTACAACCAGCTGGAAAAGGCGGACAAGGTCCGGTTTCTCGTCAAGCTGAAAGATCAGGTGAATCCGCAGCAAGTGGTGAAGAATGCCGAAAAAACCGCAAAAGCCAAACAATTGACGAAGGCGAAGGCGAAGCTGCTCAAAAGGTCGCTGTTGGTCTCCGAATTGCGCGCCAAAGCGGAGGAAACCCAGCATGATTTGACTTCCTATTTGCAGCGGGAAAAGAAAGAGGGAAAGGTCTCAAACTATCAATCTTTTTACATCGTCAACGCCCTGGCTGTCACCGGGACGAAAGAAGTCTTGGAGAAGCTCGCCCAGTTTCCCGAAGTGGAGAAAATCCTTCCCGATGAAAAACGGAAATTGGTCGGCGGACAAGCGGTAAAGAAGGCCGCAAGCACCGACCGGGAGGCGGAACCTAAGGCGAAAACGAACGCGATCGAATGGAACGTGGAAAGGGTCGGCGCGCCTGCCGTTTGGGAAATGGGCATCGACGGAACCGGTTCGGTGGTCGCCTCCATCGACACGGGGGTTCAATGGGACCATCCGGCATTGAAACATCAATATCGCGGGTACAATGCCCAAACCGGGGAAGTGAATCACGAATTCAACTGGTTCGATGCGGTGGACGGGGAAGCGGTGCCCTATGACGATATCGGCCACGGCACGCACGTGACCGGGACGATGGTCGGCCGGGAACCGAACGGATCGAACCAAATCGGGGTCGCGCCGGGAGCCAAATGGATCGCGGTAAAGGCTTTCACGGAAAGCGGCGGCTATGATTCCGATTTGCTGGAAGCCGGGGAATGGATCCTGGCGCCGAAGGATGCGGGCGGGAATCCCCATCCCGAAAAGGCGCCTGACGTGGTGAACAATTCCTGGAGCGGCGGTTCCGGAATGGACGAATGGTACCGTCCGATGGTCCAAGCCTGGCGGGCGGCCGATATCTTCCCGGAATTTTCCGCGGGAAATGCGGACCTGTTCAATCCGGGCGGGCCGGGATCGATCGCCAATCCCGCCAACTATCCGGAAGCCTTCGCGACGGGGGCTACGGACATCAACAACCGCCTGGCCAGCTTCTCCCTGCAGGGACCGTCTCCCTACGGGGAAATTAAGCCTGAAGTGACGGCGCCGGGCGTAGGCATCCGTTCTTCGGTACCCGGCGGCGTTTATGAGGGCGGCTGGAACGGGACATCCATGGCAGGGCCCCATGTTTCGGCAGCGGTCGCCTTGTTGCGGCAGGCAAACGCCAACTTGACCGTCGACGATATCGAACAGATCTTGATCAACACGGCGACGCCGCTGACGGACGGAACTTTCCCCCAATCTCCGAACAACGGGTACGGCTACGGTCTGTTGAACGTTTTTGACGCCGTGTCCTCCGTTGTGAGCGGACTGGGGAAAGTGAAGGGACAGGTTGCCGCCGAGGGCGAGGACAATGAGGCGCCGGCGATCAGCCATACGGTTCCCGAATGGGCTTTTGACCAAACCGAATTGGAACTGACGGCCACGGTTACTGACAACGTCAGCGTGACGAACGTCTTCGTGGAATACGAAAAACCCGACGGAACCCGGGGAACGGCTGCGGCGGAAAGGACATCCGGCGATCATTTGAACGGGGAATATTTTGCCGTTGTACCCGCGGAGGACGTCCGTCAGGGGACCTTTGCCTACCGGATCCATGCGGTGGATTTCAGCGGCAATGAAGCGGTCAGCGAAGAGTTCTCCATCAACGTCTTGCCGGCCATCACCGTGGGATACGAACAGGATTTTGAAACGGACATCGCCGGCTGGAAGTCTTACGGGACCAATGATGTTTGGGAATGGGGTGTTCCCGCGAGCGGGCCCGGAAGCGCCTATTCCGGGGAAAAGGTCTATGCCACTTCCCTTGCGGGCAATTATCCCAATTCGGCCAACATGAATCTCCTGATGCCGCCCATCCAATTGCCCGAAGGCCCGTCCTATCTGCAATTTAAACAATGGTATCAGCTGGAGAGGGGCTGGGATTATGCCCACGTCTTCGTCTCTACGGACAAAGTGAACTGGGTGCAAAAGCTCCGGATCACCGACACCTCCAACGGCTGGGTCGACGGCCAGGTCGATTTGAGCGAATATGCCGGGCAAAGGATCTATGTGATCTTCAATTTGACGACGGATTCGAGCGTGCAGCGTTTGGGCTGGTATCTGGACGATGTAAAGATTACAGATCAGCCTTTGGAAAATTCGCGGATTAAGGCCGGATTGCCCTATTCCAAACTGGCGGGCGACAAGGCCGGCTTGGCCTTGAAATCGGGCAAGGTCGATCCGGATCAAATCAAACCCGCAAAAGAACAAAAGAAGCCGGGGAAGGGCGGCAAAAAACCGGCTCCTGCAGCGTTGCCCCTTGAGGCGCAAGTGACCGTCCTCGAAACGGGGCGTTCCGTGCGGACAAAGGCCCAGGACGGCAGCTATGAACTGACCCACAGCGCCGGAACTTACACCCTGCAGGCCGAGGCATACGGCTACCGGACCCAAACCCGGACGGTGGAAATCCCGCGGAACGGGGAAACGACCGCAAACTTCACCCTGGAACCGCTGCCGACCGGAACGGTGACCGGAAGGGTCATCAACGACTTTAACGGAGAGCCGGTCGCAGGGGCGAAGATCTATTTGCTGGAAGACCCGGCCGTTCCGCCGGCAGTAACCGATGCAAACGGGGAATTTACCCTGACCGCCTACGAAGGGGATTATACCCTGAAAGTGGTGGCGGCCAGATTCCACAGCGAAGAGCGGCAAATCCATGTCCAAGGCGGTGAAGAAACCGTCCAAACCGTCCATCTGAAACCGTTCATCGGCTTCCCGGGCGAAATCGGCTATGACGACGGGACGGCGGAAAACGCCAGGGCCTTTTACGATGCCGGAAACGGCTGGGCGGTCAAAATGACCCTGCGGGACGGCTACGAGCGGGCCCTGCTGACGGGCGGATTATTCCGCTTCTGGGACACCGAATGGCCGGTCCCTGGAGGAACGGAATTCCAAGTTGCCGTCTATGACGCATCCGGAACGGACGGCGGACCGGGACGCAAACTGGCCGGTCCCTTTGATGCCGAGGCGCTGCGCAACGGCGAATGGACATTTGTCGATTTGGCCGATCACGGCATCGAAGTCGGCAAAGAGTTCTTCCTCGTCTATATCCAAAGCGATCCTTACCCGAATTCTCCGGGACTTGCGACGGATGAAGACGGCCCGTATGCGGGACGGAGCTGGGAGCTGGTCGGCGGCACTTGGTCTCCCTCTCCGGAAGATGAAGGGAACTACATGATCCGCGCCGTTGTCGACTATGAGGCGGCACCGCCCGTCATCGAATCCCCGGGGGACGGAACCTTCACCAACGAGCAGCACATCACCGTTACCGGGACGGCGGCGCCCAATCTGACCGTGAAGCTGTTCAACAACGGGGAAGAAGCGGGCGAGACTGCGGCCGACGCGTCCGGCAAGTTCTCGGGTACGGTTTCTTTGGCGGAAGGGGAAAACGTATTGACCGCCCGGGTGGCCGCAGATAACGGCATGACCGATCCCTCCGGGGAAGTGCGCGTCGTCTATGACCCGAACGCGCCGCAATTGACGATCGAGTCGCCGAAAAACAAATCGAAACACAATCGGGAAACCATCACCGTCGAAGGGACGGTACAGGACGAAAACCTCAACTGGGTGAAGGTGAACAACAAGCTGGCGACGGTGAAGGACGGCCGGTATTCGGCACGGATCATGCTTGACGAAGGGGAAAACGTCATAAAAGTGATCGCCCAAGACAAGGCGGGGAACAGGACGACGAAGAAAGTGACCATTTCCGTCGATTATACCGCGCCTGTCCTCGAGAACGTGAAACCCGACCGGGATTACCGCCTCAAAGCGGGTGAAACGGTCGTTGTCGAATTCACCAGCGAACCCGGACTGGCCGCCAAGTTCGTCATCCATATGCCCTTGACGAACATCCAGTCGTTGGCCAACGCCAATGAATTGCCGATGATGGAAGTTTCCCCCGGCCGCTATGTCGGCTATTATACCGCCACTTCCAACGTGGTCGCCGACGGGGCGCGGGTGGAAGTGATTGCGACCGACGGCTTCGGCAACGAATCCCGGGCGCTGGCCTCCGGAAGACTGTTCATCAATGTGGATGGAGAGTAAACCGGCCGGGAGAATTTTCAGAAAGGGGTGCCCCTGGCAGATCGGGGGCCCCTTTCTTTTTTCGTTCACGATGCGGGAAGCGCGGTGAAATCCTCCTGCTAAATTCGGGAAAGATTGAAAAAATTTGTTTAGAATTTCTTTTTTCATCCATACTAATAAAAACCATCTTTTGATTTTATTTTTAGGAGGATGAACATGGCTACCGGTAAAGTGAAATGGTTTAACGCGCAAAAAGGATACGGATTTATCGAACAGGACAACGGGGAAGATGTTTTCGTCCACTATACGGGCATTTTAAGCGAAGGGTTTCGTACATTGGAAGAAGGCGAACGGGTAAGCTTTGACATAGAGGAAGGGCAGCGCGGCCCGCAGGCGGTCAATGTGAAAAAATTATAGCTCCTGTCTTCAAAGGGACGCACCCGCGAAAAAACGGGGCGTCCCTTTTCCCTTTTCAAGAGGTTGCTATTTCAGGGGCGGACCCCGGGACGGCATGGACTTCAGCCAACCCCCGCAGGAGCAGATAAATTTTCTTTCGAATTTGGCTGCAATACGGCCATGGACTTCAGCCGGCCCCCGCAGTCCGGCGGGCGGAGCAGGGCATCCGCTTATATCTTTTTCGGAAAACCTGGAGATAGGGAAGCCCGTCATCTCCGCCATGTTGGTACGGGCGGCAATGCCGGCTTTCCATTTTTTCCGCTGGCCGCGGCGGAAACGGAAGATCGATTTTGCCGGCGGCGCTTCCCGACGGAAAACCGGTCGAGGCGCGGGAAAACTCCCCCTTTATTCGTTTGCGGTTTACCGGAACCTCCGGGAAAACGGGTGCGTAGCAGGGAACCGGCGCTGCGGCTTTCGCAAATGGGGGAGGCGGAATCCGCAAAAGAAGGCCCCGTGCCGATGACCTGCCGGACGGGGGGAACATGCGGCCGGGAAATTCCTCGTTTTTTTCCGCATAAAAATATATAATTAAAGTAATATTTTTGTAACATTTGTTAAATAAAAACAGTCTTATAAAGGGAGAAAAGATTTGGGGAAACCGAGGACAGGTGGCAGGCATGCGATCAAAGCGAAAAAGGAAAAACATGGGGCGGGGCCGCGCGATTTTTCTCTTTTTAGCTATTATTCTATTAAGTTTTATTCTTTGGATCAGCATCTCCCC
This sequence comes from Caldibacillus debilis DSM 16016, assembly GCF_000383875.1. Classification (NCBI taxonomy): domain Bacteria; kingdom Bacillati; phylum Bacillota; class Bacilli; order Caryophanales; family Bacillaceae; genus Caldibacillus; species Caldibacillus debilis. The sequence continues at coordinate 57,988 of NZ_KB912913.1, forward strand.
TTCTTTTACCCGTTCCGGCGAAAAGACGGTCCGTTCCGTCCCTTCGATGCAAGAAACGGCGGTCAGGCCCGACCGGCAGCCGGCCGGCGGAAGCGGCGATCCGGCGAAGGGGGGCGCAAGCGGACGGAGCGGCAACGGGCAGAAGGATCAGAAGACGGGGAAAAGGGGAAGCCGGGTCGGAAATGAGGAACAGCCCGGCAAAAAAACGCAAGGGCTAGAGACAAAAACGGCGGAAGGAACGGGCAATCCTCCGGCTGAAAAAGGCGGGAAGGAAAATTCCCCGAAAGAACAGGCGGAAAACGCCGGTCCGAAGGAAAATGGAAAAGGAGATGCGGCGCCAGAAAATCCGCCGCAAAAAACCGTTTTTTTGACGTTTGATGACGGCCCCAACGCCTCCACGAAAGAGATTCTCCGGCTCTTGGAAAAATATGATATGAAAGCGACGTTTTTTATGGTCGAACCGAACATGAAAAAATATCCGGAGATCGTAAAAGAAGTCATCCGGCAGGGACACCGGATCGGCTTGCACAGCGTGACCCACAGCAAAACCCAATTTTACGCATCGAAGAAAAGCGTCGTAGCGGAAATGAAAAAGACGCAGACAACATTGGAAAAAGTTTCCGGAAAGCGTTCCCGGATCATCCGCACCCCCTACGGATCCAAACCCTATATGAAGCCCGAATACATGGAAGCGGTGAAACGGGAGGGCTTTATTCTCTGGGATTGGAACGTCGACAGCCGGGACTGGAAATTGACCGACGGCTCCTTTGTGGAAAATACGATCCATCAGATCGAACAGTTTCATCGCCCGGAACCGATCGTGATCCTGCTCCATGACCGGAAGACGACGGCCGAACATTTGGAAAAACTGTTCATCTATTTGAAAGAACGGCATTTTCAGACGGACACGATCAACGAACAGCTGGAACCCGTTCAATTGTAGGAAAACGAGGGGTGGCTCTCCGCTCGCGGCTTCGGTACCGCAGGCGGAGATTTTTATTGGGTTTCCGCGGGGAAAATCGGACGGAAAGATTAATTTACAAGAAAATAATTATGTAAACTTAATACCCTAAAAAAACGGCCCTTTTGGTGAAATCGCTTTCTTTCTTCGCAAAAAGGGAAAAGCGCCAAAGTCAAACGGCGAATTCCCAATCATCCGGATGATGGCACAATTCCGCAAAGGTATCCAACGGGATGGGGATAAATCTGACTTCATCACCGGGTTGGCCGAAGGAAACGATTTTTTGGAAGATGTTTTGCGGCGTCCTGCCGATAATTTGCCATTCCCCAGTCGTTTTGACGGGATAGATCCCCGTTTTCGATTCGCTGATCCCGACAGATCCGACGGGAAGATGGATATTTTGCGTCAATTTCTTTTCCACGGCGATCCGATGGTTGTTTCCCCCGATAAACGGGATGTGCAGGCTGAACCCGATGAAGGAGATGAAATATTGTTCGTTCGTGTGGATTTGGATGATCTCGTCCACGGACAGCCGGTTTTGTTTGGCGACTTTCATCAGATCGGGGGCGATTTCCGGGTCGTAGCAGATCGGCAGTTGGATCCGCCGCGCTTCATCTTTTACGGCGGCATCCGTTTCCTCCATGATGTTTTGGATCCAATTCTGCACGGTTTCTTCCGGATTTTTGCCTCCGACCTTCTCCGGATCATAATAGACGGTGAGCGTCGTAAAGGAAGGGACGATCTCCGATATGCCCGGCAGCATCCGTTCGTTCATTTTTCTCGCGGCGTGATACATCTTTCGGACCGTTTCCCTTGAAAAATCCCCTTCGAACATAACGATGACCGAATCGTCGAAAATGGAGTAAATGGTGTATCCGGTATTCATGTTTCACCTCGAGCTCATTTCGGTTTGCCAAGGCCGTCCGGATCCGCGGGAGCATCCAAATCCGTTGTCTCTTTTTTTCGGAAGAAAAAATAAAATATGTTGAAACATTTTTTATTTTACTTCTCATTTCCATCAAATTCAAGAGGCCTTCAGCCAAGATCCGCCGCGCTTCGCCTCAAGGCCTTAAGGCTGAAGCCGATCGATGCCGGATAGAAAAGCCGGAAGGATTTTCGGGAGCCGGCGCAGGGGATGAAGGGTGGTATTTGAACGGGTGCGAAGATCCCGGGGTTAGGCCCGTTCCGTTCCGAAGCCGTTTCTCGCCGTTCCCCTTTTGCGGATCTTCCGGCCGGATCGGACCGTTCCCTGCCTGTCCCGGCGGCGGTCATAAAAGGCGGGAGGGCATGCCCTGCGGGGGCGCGTCCCGCCCCCGGTTCAAGGCCGTGGTCACCGCGGTCTCTCCCGACGGCTTTTTGAAACCGGTCCCCTCCGTTTTCTTTCCCGTCTTCGGGCAGGAATCCCCGTCCGCCGTTTGAGGCGGCCGTTTTCGCGCGGGGAGGAAAGGGGGATTGCCGGGGAGGAGTTTCCCTTTTCGAAGGAATGAACGTCCCGTTTCCGGCAGAATACCGTCTCCGTTTCCGGTCTGACGCCGGCTGCGTCGGCAAGGAAGCCCTCCGCAGGAAAAATATTCCCGCTGTCAACGGTTTATTGGGAAAACTTTTTGTCTAAATTTTGACATTTCTATTGATTTTTATTAGATAAGTAGTAAGATTATATTGGAAAATGAAATAATTTCCTATATAAATGCTCTGTCTTTTGGCCGACGGGGATTCATCATTTTTTCATTTTTTAAAGGTCAGCCGTTTCCGGCTTTTTCGGCGGAAAAACTTGGCAGGGAAAATTGGAAACGGTTAAAACTTTGTTAATATAATTTTTCACCGTTTGCACATTGAAAAGGATGATTTGTCCTACAAAAAACATGGAGGGTATTGTCATGACCAGTCTTAACGGCAGCCCCCAAAACCCTTGGGGTGAATTTCACGGTCCAAACATCGGCTACATTATGGAAATGTACGATCTGTACTTGGAAGATCCCGGTTCGGTGGATCCGGCGCTGAAGGAGCTGTTTGACAAGTGGGGGCCTCCGTTCGTTGACGGAACAGCGGAAGAGAGAAAAATTGAGGCTGCAGAGGGGAATTGGGAAAAAATATTGCTCGCGTCCAAATACGCCGATTATATCCGCTCCTTCGGCCACTTGGCGGGAAACATCAATCCGCTCGAGACGGAGAAAAAACAGGCGGATCTGTTGGATGAAGGGAAATTTCAGCTGACGGAAGCGGATTTGCGCGCCATGCCCGCTTCGGTCATCTCCGCGAATCTTCCCGGCCGTTTTTCCAATGCGCTGGAGGCCGTCCGTTATTTGAAACGAATCTACAGCGGAAAAATCACTTATGAATTTGACCATATCCAGCGGGCGGAAGAAAAAGATTGGCTGTACGGAATGGTGGAATCCGGCCGGTTTCATCCGGAACTGACGCCGGAAAAAAAGAAGGCCGTCTATCAGCGCTTGACGGAGGTGGAAGCCTTCGAACAATTCCTTCACCGGACCTTCGTCGGGCAAAAACGGTTTTCCATCGAGGGCGTCGACACCCTGATCCCTTTGTTGGATGAAATTATATCCGAATCGGTGAAGGGCGGCACAAAAAACATCAATATCGGCATGGCCCACCGCGGCCGCTTGAACGTGCTCGCCCACGTATTGGGCAAACCTTATGAGATGATTTTCGCCGAATTTTCCCATGCCCCGAACAAGGAACTGGTGCCTTCGGAAGGCTCCATCGGCATCACCTTCGGCTGGACCGGGGACGTGAAATACCATTTGGGATTGGACCGCCGGCTGATGGAAAATCAGACGGTGCGGGCGCGGATCACTTTGGCGAACAACCCGAGCCACTTGGAATATGTCAATCCCGTCGTCTGCGGCTATACCCGCGCCGCCCAGGAAGACCGGACGATGCCGGGATACCCGAAACAGGATGTCCAGAGATCTTTTTCCATCCTGATCCACGGCGACGCCGCCTTCCCCGGCCAGGGGGTCGTGGCGGAGACGCTGAACTTGAGCCGGCTGAGGGGCTATCAGACCGGGGGGACGATCCATATCATCGCCAACAATATGATCGGCTTTACGACGGAAAGCGAAGATTCCCGGTCGACCCTGTACGCAAGCGACCTGGCGAAGGGATTTGACATCCCCGTCGTCCACGTGAACGCCGACGATCCGGAAGCGGTGATCGCCGCAGCCCGATTGGCGGTTTTGTACCGGCAAACCTTTAAAAAAGATTTTCTCATCGACCTGATCGGATACCGCCGGTACGGGCACAATGAGATGGATGAACCGATGGCCACCAATCCGTTGATGTACCGGACGATCCACAACCATCCGACCGTCCGCGAACTTTACGGCAAAAAGCTGATGGAAGAGGGAATCCTGAATCCCGAGACGGCCGACCGGTATTACAAAGAAGTCGAGAAAAAATTGAAAACCGCCTACGACCGGGTGCCGAAACCAAGGGAAGAAAAAATCGACCTGGACCCTCCGAAATGCGTAGAAAACGGAATCCCCGAAGTGGATACGACGGTCCCCAAGGAAGAGCTGGTGAAACTGAACGAGGAACTTCTGGAATGGCCGCAAGGCTTCCAGGTGTTCCAAAAGCTAGAACGGATTTTAAAACGGCGTTCCGGGGCGCTGAAGGAAAACAAAATCGACTGGGCCCACGCCGAGGCCCTCGCCTTCGCCACGATTTTGAAGGAAGGGATTCCGATCCGGCTGACCGGACAGGATTCGGAAAGGGGAACCTTTGCCCAACGGCATCTCGTCCTGCATGATGTCAATTCCGGGAAGACGTTCTCTCCCCTCCATTACATTGCGGGCGGCAAGGCGTCCTTCGCCATTCACAACAGCCCGCTGTCGGAAGTGAGCGTCCTCGGGTTCGAATACGGCTACAATGTCTATGCGCCGGAGACCCTCGTGTTATGGGAGGCCCAGTTCGGCGATTTTGCCAACTCCGCCCAGGTCATCATCGACCAGTTCATCTCATCGGGAAGGGCGAAATGGGGGCAAAAATCGGGGCTCGTCATGCTTCTGCCCCACGGCTATGAAGGGCAGGGTCCGGAACATTCCAGCGCCCGCCTGGAAAGATATTTGTCGCTCGCGGCGGAAAACAACTGGACGGTAGCCAATATGACGAAATCCTCCCAGTACTTCCATATTTTGCGCCGGCAAGCGAAGATTCTTCTTAAGGAGGAAGTCCGTCCGCTGGTTATCATGGCGCCGAAAAGCCTGCTCAGGCATCCCCTTGCCATGTCGGGCCTCGAGGATCTTTCGGAAGGGAAATTCCATCCGGTCCTCCCGCAGCCCGGATTGGGAACGGAACCGGAAAAGGTCCGCCGCCTGATCCTTTGCTCCGGGAAGATTGCCATCGATTTGGCGGAAAAGCTGGAAGAAATCGAGGACAAAAGCTGGTTCCACATCCTGCGGGTGGAAGAACTGTACCCGTTCCCGATGAAGGAGATCGCCCGGTTCCTGGAACAATACCCGAACGTCAAAGAAATGGTTTGGGTGCAGGAAGAACCGAAAAATATGGGCGCCTGGAATTTCGTCGAACCCAGGCTGAACGTATTGGCGAAAGACGGCGTCGACGTGGTCTACGTGGGAAGAAGAAGAAGGTCGAGCACTGCGGAAGGGGATCCGCTCGCCCATAAGATGGAACAGACGAGGATCCTTCAGGAAGCTTTCACAAAATAATTTTTCGTAAATTGAAAGGAGATTTAACCAGTGGCAGAAATTAAAGTACCTCCGTTGGCGGAATCGATCACAGAGGGCACCATATCCAAGTGGCTGAAAAAACCGGGAGATTTCGTTCAAAAAGGCGAGGCCGTCGCGGAGCTGGAGACGGATAAAGTCAACGTGGATTTGATCTCGGAAGAGACGGGCGTCATACGGGAGCTTCTGTTTCGGGAAGGGGATACGGTGAAGGTCGGCGATCCGATCGCCGTTGTCGCCGAAGGAAGCGGGGCGCCGGCTGAGCCGGCTGAGAAAGCGGCGGAAGCGGAAAAGGCGCCTGCGCCTGCCAAGGAACCTGAAAAAGCGCAAGTCCCTGCGGCGGAGCCTGAGAAAGCGCAAGCCGTGGAAAAGAAAGAGGAAGTCCCGCCGGCCCAGCGGCCGATCGCCACGCCGGCGGCCCGGAAATTGGCCAGGGAGAAGGGCATCGACTTGACGCAAATCGCTCCCGCCGATCCTCTGGGCCGGGTGAGAAAACATGATTTGCTCGACGTTTCCGCCCGGCAGGAAGCGCCCCGGGAAAAGGCCGCGGAAAGCGCCGGTCCTGCGCAAATTTCTCCGCAAGGCAAACCGGTGGAAATCATGAAGATGTCCCGGCGCCGGCAGACGATCGCCAAACGCCTCGTGGAAGTGCAGCACACCGCGGCCATGCTGACCACCTTCAACGAGGTGGATATGTCCCGCGTCATCGAAATCCGCAAGCGCAGGAAAGAAAAGATTTACGAAGAATACGAGGTCCGTTTGGGCTTCATGTCCTTCTTCACGAAGGCCGTTGTCGCCGCCTTGAAAAAATATCCGCTCCTGAACGCGGAAATCGTCGGCGATGAAATTATCGTGAAAAAATTTTACGACATCGGCATCGCCGTCTCCACCGACCAGGGGCTCGTCGTCCCGGTCGTCCGGGATGCGGACAAGAAAAACTTCGCCGAAATTGAAAGGGATATTGCCCATCTGGCCGCAAAGGCCCGGGAAAATAAATTGTCCCTCGAAGATTTGCAGGGCGGAACGTTTACGATTACGAACGGGGGCGTGTTCGGTTCGCTGATGTCCACCCCGATATTAAACGGCCCCCAAGTCGGGATTTTGGGCATGCATAAGATCCAAAAACGGCCGGTCGCCATCGACGACGAACGGATCGAAATCCGGCCGATGATGTATATCGCCCTGTCCTACGACCATCGCATCGTCGACGGCAAGGAAGCGGTCGGATTCCTGGTCAAAGTGAAGGAACTGATCGAAGATCCGGAACAATTGCTGCTGGAAGGCTGATTGCTTCACATCCGGGTGCCGCCTGAAAAGCTTTGCCTTTTCGGGCGGCTTTTTGCGTACCCCGACGCAGATGCGTCATCCGGGAAGCGGGGCAGTCCCGAAAGGGACTGTTTCCGGCCGGGGACTCCCGCCTTTTCGATTTATTTGTGCCCAATACAGCATTCGCGATCCTTGGATGCAGCACGGACAGAAGGTGAACACATGCAAGAAAAGCCATCTTAACTCGAACGAAAATGGGCTGAATATTGAAAGAAATTAGATCGGTTGTTTTCTGAAAAATTCATATTATTTAGAATGACGTGCGGAATGAGATGAAAACCTTGGTTGTCCTTATCCTTTCCTTGAGTTTTTTGTCAGCCTGCAAAGATGATTATGAAAAATCGAAAGCGATCCAAAAAGAAATATGATTCTGCCATCAATCAAGTCATTGAATTGGAAAATGAGCGGCTAAAAAGTGAGAATAAACCCGAAATAAAAAGAAATGGGGCAGCGCAGTTTATAACAAAGGCGAATTCATTTGGCTTCCATATTACGTGGATTCGAAGGAAGTAAACGCTGCCTAGCAAAAAGTAAACGACAAGTACGTTTTGCTCCCCGCCGAGGAAGCTTCAGATAAGCTTGATGGAGCGAATGAAGAGTCTATAGAAAACCTTGGAAAAAAATAATAAAGACGCACTGTTCTTCGGCGGTTCGGTGTTTGATTCAGCGGTCGCCCCTGTCATTTTGCATGATAAATTTTGTCACAGTTGCGGCAAGCGGCGTCATCCCCCCTTATAAAACGGGAATCGGTTTTCGGTGAATTTTTCAGCGGGAAGCCGGCCTTGACGGATCTGGACAGAAGGAAAAATAAAAGGGCTGTTCAACCCATCGAAACGATTCGGAATCTGCCCATGGTTTTCCGTTTTTCCGCTTCAAACTTGTCACAAACAAATCTCCGGCTTTCATTGAACGGCGGGCTGCGGTTTTTTATAATGGAATTGGTAAAGGAGGGAAAAGCATGATCCATACGCGCTGGGCGGAACTTCCCCCGGTCAAAAAAGTCAAATGCGTCCATACGAACGCAAAAAAATATACCGTCGACCGGGTTTTGACGCCGGGGAAAGTGTATGAAGTGAAAAATGAAACCGAGGAATTTTATTTTATTGTCGACAATCTCGGAAAGGTCGGGGGCTATTACAAGGATTATTTTACGGAAGCGTAATCCGCGAATTTCCAAAAAGGGATGAAGATCCATGCATATTTACCGCGAGGAAGAAATCCATGCGGCCGATGCCAATGCGGCTAAGAACGGACTTTCGGTCAACGCGTTGATGGAAACAGCCGGAAGAAGCCTGTTTTATGCCATGCGGCAATATGTCCGGCAGACCGACCGGATCCTGGTCTTATGCGGCAGGGGAAACAACGGCGGGGACGGGATCGTCCTCGCCCGGTATTTCCGCCAATTCGGCTACGATGCCGAACTCGTGTTTCCTTTCGGTTTGCCGAAGGCGGAAGCGGCGGCGGAACATTTCCGCTATTACCGGAACCTTCATTTCCCTTACGGGACGACGTGGGAAAAAGACGGGCGGTACGACGTCATCGTGGACGCGATGCTGGGCGTCGGGACGAAACTCCCGTTGAAGAAGGATGTGGCGGAAGTCCTTTCCTGGTGCAACGCCCAAAACGCCCTGCGCCTTGCCGTCGATCTGCCCACCGGGGTCACGGCGGATTCCGGAGAAGCGGAGGAGGCCTTTCGGGCGGACATCACCTTCACGTTGCACGGCTATAAACCCTCCGCCTTTTTGTATCCTTCCGGCAAATATTACGGAAAAATCAGCGTTCTCGATATCGGGCTGCCCCATTCTTCCAAATGGCGGGTATGGGGAAGGGAAGATGTCCGGCGGACATTAAAAAGAAGGGATCCCTTTTCCCATAAGGGCAGCTTCGGCACCGGCCTTTTGGTGGCCGGATCGGACGAAATGCCCGGATGCGCCATCCTGGCGGGATCCGCGGCGATGCGGGTCGGGATCGGAAAATTAATGATCGGCACGACGAAATATGCCGCTTCCATCGTTTCTCCCCGATTGCCGGAAGCCACCTATTGGCAGATCAACCATCAAAGCGGGGAAGCCCTGCGGCTTCCCGAAGGAGTGGACGCGGTGGCGGTCGGACCGGGGATTGCCGATGCGGACTTCATCGAACGGTTTTTGACGGAAATCTGGCCGAAGGAGATCCCCCTCGTCCTGGATGCCGGCGCGCTGCAGCCGCGGAACTGGACGAAGCGGAAGGCGCCGACGGTCATCACCCCCCATCCCGGGGAAATGGCCCGGTTGACGGGATTGAAGGTGGAAGAGATCCAACGGAACCGGATCAAGGTGGCAAGCGATTTCGCCGTCCGAAACGGAATGATCGTCGTATTGAAAGGGAAGGATACGGTGATCGCCTTGCCCGACGGCACGGGATTCGTCAACTTGACGGGAAACCCCGGGCTGGCCAAGGGAGGTTCCGGAGACGCCTTGACGGGCATGATCCTCGGACTGGTGGCCAGCGAGCCGGATCCGGTGGCCGCCGTAGCCAATGCGGTTTATCTTCACGGGTTGTGCGCCGACGAATTGCTGAAGGAAGAGAGCGAACGGGCGATCATGGCGGGGGAAATCTCCGCAACGATCGGCCGGGTCCTCCGTTCGCTGGCGGAAACGGAAGAAAACGGATCATATTGAGGGCTATCTGGGGCGGCGAGCCCTCTTTTTTTTTGCGTCCCGATTCCTCTGGGTCCCCTGCTGAAGGAAAACAGCGGCCGCCCGTTTTCTTTTTCATCGAAAGGCGGCCGCCGGCCGAACGGACAGGATCCTCCAAAGAACCAAGAACGCCGCCGGCTCCGCATCCCGCGGACGAGAACCCTTGCCGACGGTTTTCACCAATTCCCGGCCAAAAGTTTTTCGCATACGGACTCCGGCCCGCGGGTCATCCCGATTCCTTTTCTTCAGCCTTGCGCTCCCGTTTCCTCCAAAACCTTCGCCTGGATGAGCCGTTTCCGGACTTCTATCCCCAGCCAGGCGGCGATGGCCGCTTTCAGGATCCCCGGCAGGAGAAAGGGAACGAAACCGGAAAGCAGGGCTTCATCCCATTCCAAATCCGCCGCCCACTTCAGCCAGACCGTACCGGTCGCTAACGGGATGAACATCCCCGCCGTATTGGCCAGCAGCGCCTGCGGCAGCCGGAAGGATGTTTTTTCAAGGATGATCCCCGTTATGTAAGCGGTAGGAATGAAACCGAAGATGTATCCGCCCGTCGGCCCGAAAAGAACCGAGGGCCCGGCATGCAGATTGGCAAAGACGGGGGCGCCGGCCAATCCCAACAGGCAATAGAGAACGACCGCCAGGGTGGACAACTTGGAGCCGAGGATCGTTGCGCAGAGCCCGATGGCCAGCGTCTGCCCGGTGATCGGGACGAGCGGGAGAGGGATGGTGACCTGCGCCAGCACTCCGATCATGGCGGCAAACAAGGCAGCGAGAATCCAATGTTTCAATTTCATACCCAGAAACCCCCATTTCCTAATTGTTAACCTTTAATTAAAAATGGTTAACATTTCTTGTTCCATTATAACGGCCGGGGAGGATCCGGTCAATGCAAAAAAAAAGAAGGGATGTCCTCCCTTGTTTGAAATGGCCCTTGACAGGGCCGTTCTTCGTCTTTTCGGTTTCCATTCCCCTTTACGAACTGACCTTTTCGAGATATTCCAAAACTTCCCGGGTGTCAAACCGTTCCCCCATCGGGAATTTTTTCAAATAACGGTTGCGCTCGTCCAGCACATAGAAAAAGGTCGAATGGATATAAAAGCCGTTTCCGGGGTCCCGGTACTGGAATTGGAACGTGTCGGCAATTTTCTGGATTTCTTTGCGGTCCCCGGTTAAGAAAAACCAGTTTTCATCATCCGCCACGCCGAAGGCCTCCGCATATTTTTTCATCACGTCCGGCGTATCCCGGTAAGGATCGATGGTGATCGTGATAAACTGGATCCTTTTCCCGTACAAATTCCGTTCTTCCAGCTGCTTTTTCAAATGCACCATTCTTTGCGTCGTGATCGGACAGACATCCGGGCAGTTCGTATAGATGAATTCCAATAACTTGATCTTCTTTTCGGATTTTCCGAAATCGTAAACCTCTCCATCGCTCGTTTCCAAGCGGATATCCTTCGGGATCCGGGCGGAATGGTCCCGATAGATGAAATAGCCGATGCCCGCCGCCATGATGAGCAACATGGCCAGCGCGCTGATCCAGTATATTTTTTTCATATCATCTCCCCCTACATCAAGCATACAAAAAAAGCCGAAAAATTTCTTCCACATTTTTAACAATCAGGTGAATTGCCCGCATTCCTCCCGATGCCGGCAGGAAACGGCAGGATAGGGAGATGGAACTGAAGGGATAATACAAATAATCTGCGGAAAAGGAGTGGATGGGAATGAAAAAAGAAAAACGGAAAGAACCCGGCGCGGGCGAATATGTTGAAGAGATTTCGGAAGGATTGGCGGAGACGCAAAAGCTATTCAACGACCAATTTTCCGAAGGCACCGCCGATCGTTTGGCGGAAAAGAAAAAGAAGGGCGGAAAATAGGAAAAGGGCGCCACATCCGCCCTTTTTCCCGATCGGCAGCACCGTCCGGTTCACGGATTCCCCGTTAATCCGAGAAAGGCGGCCCCGATCCCTGCCGTTCATGGCCGCGATGGGTGATGCCGGTGCCTGTTTCGCCGAATGGACGGGAAATCACCGCCTCCTTTCCGCTTTTGGCCGTATTGGCCCTTTTCTTCCTTCGGTCAAGAAGGAATGTTCATCCCCTGAAACGCCATTCCCCTGTCCGGATTTCGGCGTTCCGAAAAGAAACGACCGTTTTATCATCCCCGTCTAATGGAAAAGGGGGAGTGTCTTTTGAAAAATAACCCGTTCTTTTATTTTCTTTGTATTTTTTTAATGATTTGGATTGTCGGCTGTTCGAATGGAGTGGTTACGAAAGGAAGAAAAAATGAACATGAAATATTTACTCCGTCCGTCAAAGCCTTTATTGAAGCAAACGGAACCAAATATGAAATGAAAAGAGGGAGATATCAATGGGAAAAGCCCGTCAGTCCAAAAATAATAGAAGCTGTATTGGTCGAGTACGCAACGCCGTATGAAATGGCCGGGAAGATGAGCGCCATCCCATTAAAACCTGGTGAAGAAATTATCATCATCATTGAAAGAAACCCTCAAATCGCGGTCTGCTTATGGAACGAAGGAGGAATGGAGCGGGAGGTTGAGGTGCGGGATGGAAATCGGCTGACCCTTCCGTCAAAGCCGGGCAAATATATTTATGAAGTTGCTGCCACATGGCCGAACGGCGAGGCTTCTTATACATTTGTTGCAGAATTGGAATAATTTTTAAAAGAACAGGGGATTTCTTCCCGCCCGGCAAACGGGAATGGTCAGCCGCCGCGATCACAAACCTTCCGCCTGGCTCAGGGATGGTTTCGCCTAATCGACGACGATATAGGCGACCATCGGCCCCTGACGTTCATGGTCATGATGGGTGATGCAGATCAAGGGATAGATCCCCTTTTTGTCGAATCGGGCGGTGATCACCGTCTCCTTTCCCTTTTTTACCGTTCCTTGCACGTCCGTTCCTTCGATCATGAAGGAATGCTCCTCCCCTTTGATGCCGAAAAAGCGCAGACGGACCTTTTCCCCTTTCCGGACATAGATCGTTCCCGGATCCCAACGGTAAACCTCCAATTTTTTTCCGTCTTCCGTTTCGGCGGCAATTTCATTGGTAACGATGGTGATTTCCCGGATCTGTTCTTCCTCCGCCTGAAAAACGGGGATGGTTTTTGCCTGAAAGGAATACCAGACCGCCGCCGCGATCACGAACAATCCCGCCAACAAAACTTTTCGGAAAACTTTCCCGTTGATTGAAAAAAATCCCATGCTTTTTCCCTCCCGAAAAAACCTGTCCATCCTATTCTATGCACGGGCCGGGGCATATTTATCCTTGCGGAAGAATAAAATTTTTCCTATCAAAAATCTGTTAAAATAATGAACCAAGATGACGGTTTGAAAACGGGTGGGGAACATGGAACTGAAAGCCAAACTAAAGCGGCATTGCCTTTTTGTTGACTTGCCTGAGGAAATATTGGCGGATTTGGAAACAAACGCTCAAATAAAAACCTTTCGGAAGGGCGATCATATTTTTTTCCACGGGGAAGAACAGCTGGCGGTGTACTTCATCATCGGGGGGATCGTGAAGATCTACCGGACCGATGCGAAAGGCCGGGAACAAATCCTTTCCGTATTGAACGAAGGGGAGCTGTTCCCCCATACCGGGTTTTTCCAAAAAATTTCCTATCCCGGAAACGCCGTGGCCGTTCAGGAAGCGGAATTGGCCTATTTCCTGCTGGAAGATTTTGAAACCCTTATCTTGAAACATGGCGAACTTTGCATCAGACTGTTCCGGACGTTGGAAAAGAAAATCATGGAACTGCAAAACCGCCTTGAAGATCAATTGTCAAACAATGCCTATGAGCAAGTGGCGAAATTGCTTTTGCGGCTGACGGAACAATACGGGGAAAACCTCGGCGGAGAGAAAGTGCGGCTAAGGATTCCCCTGTCCCATAAAGAAATGGCCCAAATCATCGGCACGACGAGGGAGACGGTGAGCCGGACCTTTTCCGGTTTAAAACGGAAGAACATCGTTTTCCACGACGATACCGGCGCCTTTTACATCGTCAACCGGGAAAAGTTGGCGAAGGAATTGGACCCGGGACGGGAAGGAGAGACTGAATCGTGAAGGGATCCCGAGCAGGCGGCCGAAAATTTCGTCCTTTTCGGGTCAGGTCTGTCCTTTTGCCGGGGAGGATCCCGGCGGGGGAACTGCCGCCGATAGCTCCCCCCAGGACAACTCGGTTTTTTGACAAATCGGTTTTTTACAAGATGCGGGTTTTGCGGCGGCGAAGGCCCTTTCGCTTTTTTCGGAATCGGGCCTTGGCAATGTTCCCTTTTGACGGAGGAATCCTTCCGGTTTTGGCCCGTTCGGCGGTGCGATTATCGGGCGGAAGGGTGTCGGGGCATCTTGAAGACGATTTCTGGTTGATGTTGATGGTCAAAATGTCTTTGAAGAAGCGCGGCGCCGATCCGGAGATGGCCTCTTTTTTTTGGTGAAAAGCGGAAAATGCGGGAACGCATGGCTGCAAACAAGCGGGGGATGATGGCGGAAAAACCTTCGTCCGGTCCGGGAAAATCTTCCGAAAATATGGTAAAATCATGACAAACCGTATATTCGGAGGATGGCATATGAAGATACCCTTTGAACAAATCGTATCCTTGGACCAGATCGGGAAGGGCGGCGGAAAAAGGACCAATGAGCTGTTTTTCCTGGCGCAAAAAGCCGATGTCAAACCGGCTGTTCAGGACGAAAAAAAGGTCCTCCTTCTTCTCATCGATATGCAAAACGATTTCATGGAAAACGGTGAACTGGCGGTCCCCAACTCCCACGGGGACGTTGTCAATACGCTGCGGTTTATCTACCGGAATTTCGAAAAAATTACCGATATCGCCGTGTCTTTGGACACCCACCACGTCCATCAAATCTTCCATCCGTCCTGGTGGACGGACCGGAATGGCAATCATCCGGAGCCTTTCACCGTTATAACGGCGCGGGATGTGGAAGAAGGAAAATGGCTGCCGGCATTCGAAAAAGAAATCAGCGTGGAATATGTGAAAAATCTGGAACGGTCCGGGAAAAAACAGCTCGTGATCTGGCCTTACCATTGCCTCGAAGGCACTTTCGGCTGCGCCCTCGAAGGGCAGCTGGCCAATATGGTGTATTTCCATTCCCTCTGCCGGGGATCGGATGTGAAACGGATCGTCAAGGGGCAAAAACCGACGACGGAGATGTACGGCATCTTCAGAGCGGAATATGATCCGACGGGGGCAAGGAACGACGCCTTGCTGGAGGAACTGAGAAAATACGATCAAATCGTCGTCGCCGGGGAAGCGAAATCCCACTGCGTCCTGGAATCCCTTTGGCAGCTGGTCGAATACTTCGCCGAAAAGGAAGAGCCGGCTTCGAAGATTTATTGCCTGGAGGACTGCATGAGCCCGATTCTCGGCTTTGAAGAAGCGACGGAAGAGGCTTATCGGAGGCTTTCCCGCGATTACGGCGTCCACCTCGTCAATTCGGCGGAATGGTCCCTTTAACGATCCGTGAACGCGCACCGAAATGGCCTGGGAGGCAGCCGCCGGGGAAATTGGGATCCGTGGCCGATTCCTCCGGAAACCGGCCGCTTTTTTTTGGGCGAAAGGGACCGGTAAATCCGCTTGAAGGGCCGGATTTTTCATCGCGCCGGGCACGTTCATCATTTTAGCGGCACGGAAGCGGCGAAAACCGCCCCGGTTTTCCAAAAAAATGAACGGTAACCGAATAAATCCTTTTTATGCCGTTCACAATGGTAGTAAAAACCGGAGGTGGTTCCGATGAAACATTTCGCTGCCCTGTTCGTCAAGTTTCTTTTCTATTCGGTGATCTTGCTCTTTGTCCTCGGGTTTATGTACGAAATTTCGGCGGGAGACGTCGTGCTGATCAGCCTGATCCTGTCCGCCGGCCTTTACATCACGGGGGATCTCTATGTGTTGCCCCGCTTCGGCAATCGGGCGGCGGCGCTCACCGATTTTCCCCTGGCTTTTTTAGGCATATGGACGCTCGGCAATTACGCCGGGGATTTCCCTCGCGGAATGGGTTCCGCAGGATTGATTTCAGCGGTCATTCTCAGCATTTTTGAATTTTATTACCACTATTACCTGTTAAGAAATGTGATTCAGGAAAGGGACCGCAAGGGAGGAAAACCGAAATTCCGCCTGCTTAAAAAACCGGTTTACCATGCGGAAATCGCCGAAGAACCGCTGCAGCGGAACAGGGAGGAGCACAACCGGCGGCCGACCTGAACTGAGGTGCCGCCGGATCATGCGGTTGCCGGATCAGCGGTGCCGTTCGTAGGGTGTCTTTGGAAAATCAGAAAAGGGAAGGGGCTTTGGGCCCCTTCCCTTTTCCTGTCGGCGGCTAAGCGGCAGGCATTTTTTTCATTTGCTTCGGAATTTTATTCACCAGATTTTTGAAAAAGGTCATGTTTCCCTTCCTCGTCATGCCGTATATGGCCAGTCCGCCCATGCCGATGCCGAGGATCGACCACCACATTCTTCCTCTTTTTCGTTTCCCCGGCATGTTCCGGTTGACGAGCTTCATCAGCGATTTTCGGTTCATTTTCCGGTTCATCCGCAAAGGATCCCTCCTTAAGCAAAAGATTTTGCAGCTGCCGCACTTTTATTTTTTGTTTCGGATCGGAAAAATATCAGATGTATCATCCGAAAAGAACTGCCAATGGTTTGGAAATCGGTGAACGCGAAGGAATTTGTCAAAAAAAGTACGCTTTTTTAGCGAAAATGATCATATTTTGCGCTTGCCGGGGAAATAAAAGATCGGGAAATTCCTTTTCTTTCCGTCTCCCTCCAATTGTTTACTGTCATAAACGGGAAACGATGCGCCAAAACTAAAAAAAATTTTGCAAAGGAGCCGTCCCGGATGTTAACCGATGATCAGCTGAAGCAGTTTAAACGGATATTGACGGAAGAAAAGGAAAGGATGGTAAGGCAGCTGAAGCAGAACCGGCATTTTCAGCTGGAGGAAGGTTTTTACCACGAAGCGAGCGGCGAGCTTTCCAGCTACGACAACCATCCGGCCGATGCGGGGACGGAGTTGTTTGAAAGGGAAAAGGATATGTCCCTGAACGAACATGCGGAACAGGAATTGAAAAAAATCGGGGAGGCGCTGAAGGCCATCGACCGGGGAGATTACGGCCGCTGCAAGGTTTGCCGCCGGCCCATTCCCCTTGAACGGCTGCAGGCGCTGCCGGCCACATTGTTTTGCAAAGAACACAGCCCCGAGCAACGGATTTCCAATCAACGCCCCCCGGAAGAACCCTATGTCGGGTTGTCCTTGAAAATCTCCAGGGACGGCGGGGAAGCCTTGCGGGAAGTGGCCAAATGGGGGACATCGGACACACCTTCGGATTGGGCCGAAGGGCGGGAGGACGGCGGCTTTAAAAACCTTGACGAGGACCAGGAATATGTG
Source organism: Caldibacillus debilis DSM 16016 (assembly GCF_000383875.1). Classification (NCBI taxonomy): domain Bacteria; kingdom Bacillati; phylum Bacillota; class Bacilli; order Caryophanales; family Bacillaceae; genus Caldibacillus; species Caldibacillus debilis. The sequence goes on from NZ_KB912913.1 coordinate 75,078, forward strand.
GAAGCCTATGAAAACTTTATCGGGAATGACAGCAAAGGGAAAAAGCGGGCCGTGTACCCGAACCGGCGACACGAACAATACGAAATGGCCTTGGATGAGAACGGGATCATGACGGTTTTCGGGGATTTGCCCCCCGGGGAAAAGTCGCCCTATGACGAGGATGAAAAGGAAGGAAAAAAATAGCGTTTCACTCGGGGCGGCGCTGAAGGCAATAGGATAAAAAGGAAGGAAAAAATAGCGTTCACGGGAACCCTTGCCGGCTGGGGTTCTTTTTTTGGCTGTAAAAAGCTTTCCTCCCCTTCCCCAAATCCATTATGATAAGGATATGGGAAATCGGCTGCGGCTTTATGTGCGATCGCCGGCCTTTTCTCCGGCAATCCCGTTTGTCCGTTCCGGAGATTTTGTGTCCGAAGGGTGGGGATGAACATGAAATGGGAACAAATTCAGGAGAAGATGGCGAACCGGAAGCCGGATATGGCCGGCAAACGGGAATGGCGGGTGTACGGGATTCTGGTTCCTCTTTTGGAAAGGGACGGGGAGATCCATCTGCTTTTCGAAGTCCGCTCCGGAAAATTGAGAACCCAGCCGGGGGACATCTGTTTTCCCGGCGGCAGGATGGAAAAAGGGGATCCCGATCCGAAAGGGGCCGCGGTCCGGGAAGCTTGTGAAGAGCTGGGGATTTCCGAAACAGCGATCGGGGACGTGTACCCCCTCGATTACATCGTGCAGCCGCTGGAAGGAAGGATCATCTACCCTTTTGCCGGAAATCTCCGCGGTACTCCGGCCTTCCGGCCGAATGAGGAAGAGGTGGAAGAAATTTTTACCGTTCCCCTTTCCTGTTTGCGGAAGGCGGAACCGGAAGTGCATACGGTTTCCTTTCGGCCTATCCCGGAAGAAGATTTTCCCTTCGACCGCATTCCCGGCGGAAAAAATTATCCCTTCCGGGAAAGGAAGGTCAAAGAATTTTTTTATTATTACAAGGATTATTGCATATGGGGATTAACCGCCTACATCCTTCATCAGTTCCTGCAGGCCTTGGGAGAGGATCCGGTGGAAGGAACCGGCGGGTGATTAGGGGGGGAACGGTTTGGGCGAAAAATATTACGTGGTTTGGCACGGTAAAAAGAAAGGCGTATTTTCCAATTGGAAGGAATGCGAAGCGCAGGTGAAAGGCGTGCCGGGGGCCAAATACAAGTCCTTCCCGAGCAAAGAAGAGGCGGAAGCGGCCTTCCGCCGCGGCTGGGAGGCTTATCTCGGGGAAGGCGCCGGAAAAAGGGAAACGGAAGGGAAAAACCTGCCCTCCCATGCGGACAGGATCGAAGAGAGCATCACCGTCGACGCATCCTGTACGGGAAATCCCGGACCGATGGAATACCGGGGCGTCTATACGAAGACCGGTCAAATCCTGTTCCATTATGGCCCGGTTTTCGGGACGAACAATATCGGCGAATTTTTGGCCATCGTCCACGCCTTAAGCTACCTGAAGAAAAACAACCTGGCCTATCCGGTCTATTCCGATTCGGAAAACGCCATTTTATGGGTGAAAAGGAAAAAGGCGAACCCGTCTTTGCCGAAAACGAAGGAAACGGAAAAGATTTGGGATTTGATTCACCGGGCGGAAAAATGGCTGAGGGAAAACGACTGGGAAAACGAAATCCTCAAGTGGCGGACGGAGGAATGGGGGGAAAACATCGCCGATTTCGGCAGAAAATGAATGCGGAGCGGCGTTTCCTCTTTCCGGCGGCGCTCGACCGGCAGATGCCGCAGGGCTTGTCATCCTTCGGACCGGAATCCGGCCGCAGGCGGGATCGGGGTCCTTTCGGGGCGGATCATCCGGCCGGAAGCCCCGGATGGCGCTTGAAAAGCGAAGGGACGGAGAAGCCATGCGGACAAGGGGGCAACGCAGCCGTTTCAGCGGCCTTTTTTGGCGCTTGCCGGCGTTGCCTTCTCCTGCCCTGAATCCGGCCGCCGCTTTTTCCCCGAAGGGGTTGTTCGGGGAGGAAGGGAGAAAAACTTTTTTTCAAAGGAGGACGGGGCGCCGAAAGAGGGAAAAAAGAATTTGTGGGACGGCCCCGGTGCCAAACCTGCGGGATGCCCGTTTTTCGGCGGCGGAAGAAAGGGCCGCCTTTTTTGTTTTTAATCGGGCGAAATCAGCACTTCCACCCGGCGGTTTTTCTGCCTTCCTTCTTCCGTGGCGTTGGAAGCGATCGGCTGGTATTCCCCGTAACCTTTGGCGCTGAACATCTTTGGGTCCAATTTTTTGTTTTCCAGGATGATTTTCATGAAGTTTACCGCCCGCATGACGCTCAGTTCCCAATTGGAGGCGAATTGGGAATTATGGATGGGGACGTTGTCCGTATGGCCGCTGATCACGACCTGCCGGGGAGGGTCGCTGACGAGAAGTTCACTGATTTCCTTGGCGATGGGGATATCTTCCTTTCTCACCGTGGCGCTTCCGGAATCAAAAAGGACGCTGTCGTTGATCCGGATCAACAGGCCTTCATCCGACAAGGAAGTTTGCAATTGGTTTTCCAGATGCCTCCGCTGGATGAACGCCTCCGTTTTTTCCTGGATCTCCTGCAATTTCTTCAGCTTTTCCGGATCCATCCCCAGTTCTTCCAAATTGATCGGCGTCTGCTTATTGCCGACTTGCGTGTTCCTTTCGGGAGCGGAGAAATCCAAAATGCCCGTGCCCCCATGGAAAATGTCTCCGAAAATTTTCGAAACGGCGTTGAATCTTTGCGCGTCGATCGCGGTCATGGAAAACAAGACGATAAACAGGGCCAACAGAAGAGTCAAAATATCCGAATAAGGGATGAGCCATGATTCGTTGATTTTTTCCATATCTTCCTGGTGTTTTTCGCGTTTAGCCATTTCGCCATTCCCTGCTTTCCCTTAAATATTCTTTCCGTTCATTGGCCGGAAGGAAAGAGGAAAGTTTTTGCTCGATGACCGACGGAACCTCCCCTTCGATGATGGAAAGGATCCCTTCGATCATAATATACTTGGTTCTGACTTCCAGTTTTGACTTTTGTTTCAATTTATTGGCAAAGGGGTGCCACAAAACATAACCGGTAAAGATCCCCAACAGGGTGGCGACGAACGCGGCGCTGATCGCATGGCCCAAAGCGGTCGTATCTTCGATGTTGGACAAGGCCGCAATCAGTCCGACGACGGCTCCCAAAACCCCCAAGGTGGGCGCGTAGGTGCCCGCCTGGGCGAAGATCTGGGCGCCCGCCTGATGCCGTTCTTGCATCGCTTCGATTTCTTCCATCAACACATCGCGGATATATTCCGGGCTCTTGCCGTCGACGGCCAGCATCAGCCCGTTCTTGAGAAAGGGATCTTCAATTTCCTCGATCTTCGATTCCAACACCAAAATTCCTTCTTTTCTTGCGATTTGCGACCACTCGGTAAACATGCGGATCAGGTCGGTGGTTTTCATGAGCTGCTGCTCTTTAAAAATGATCCCGAACAGTTTCGGAATTCGTTTGATTTCACTGGAAGGAAAGGCGACGGTGACGGAAGCGATCGTCCCGAAAATGATGATCAGGATGGCGGCGGGATTCAACAAGATTTCCGGTTCGACCCCTTTTAAGAACATGCCGTATCCGACGGCGATGATCCCGATGATGATTCCGATGATCGTCGTTCTGTCCATACTGTTCACCTAGCTTATTCATTTTATTTTTTGATGCAATGGTGTTAAGATATCTAATCCTTATTTCGACAAAATTTTTCATTTCTTTAGCGGTAAAATTTTTGCATCGGCACGACCCCTTTCGGGAGCGCCCTTTTGCTGTGGAATCGGCCCCCGTCCCTTCCCGGGCTACACGTATTTTTCCAATACCCGTTTGACCGAAGGGACGTAGGAAGAGCCGAACAGGTTGACGTGGACGAGCAAATAAAAAAGCTGGTACAGCCCTTTCCGGTCTTGGTATCCGTCCGACAGGGGAAGGATTTCCTGATAGGAGGAATAAAAAGATGGGGGAAAGCCGCCGAACAATTCGGTAAAGGCGATTTCGAATTCGGAATGGCCGTAAAAAACGGCGGGGTCGATCAAATAAGGTTCCCCGTTCTTCCCGCCGATCCAGTTCCCTCCCCAGAGATCCCCGTGCAGCAGGGAAGGCGTGCATCGGCCGGGAAGGTAGCGGTCGAGGTTCTCCAGCAAAACATCGAGCTTTTTCCGCAAGTCCCCCGGCAGCAATCCCTTTTTTTCGGCCATCCGGATTTGCGGAAGCAGCCGGCATTCCCGGTAATATTCGATCCAGGAGGCGAAGCGGCCGTTCTTTTGCGGCAGGATCCCGATGTAATTGTCCTCGGGAAATCCGAAAAATTCCTGCGGAATGCGATGCAGATTCGCCAACTGGCGGCCGAGCTTTTCCCCGAGGCGATCCGATTTTTTTCCTTCGATCCATTCGAGGAGAATATAACCGTAATCCTTTCCGTCCTTATAACCGTAAACTTTGGGCACGTGGACGGCGCCGGATTCCCGCAGCGCTTCAAGCCCCGTCCTTTCGCAGGCGAAAAAACGCCCGGGGCAGTTTTTCCGGAATTTTAAAAAATACTCCCCTTGTTCCGTCCGCAAGTAGAAGGCCTCGTTGATATCCCCGCCGTGAACCCTTCTCCAATTTTTCAGCTTCGTTTCATCCCCGATGGTTTTCAAGGCGTCGTAAAAAATGGTTTCCATTTCCCTCTCCCTCTCTTGCAAGCGGATTTTTTCATTTTTAACTCTACCAAATTTCTCTTTTTCCAGAAATGAAAAACCTTTAAAAACTGCCGGAGGCGGGAAGGCGCGGCTTGCCGCGGCAGGAATCGAAATTTGGGAAGGACAATGACGAAGGGGCGGGCGATCGCAAGCCGAAGGGGCGGAGCGTTTTGAAAGGGAGAGAAGAGGGGCGGGGAAAAAAGAAGGAGGTCCGGGAACACCCGGCCGATGGCCGCGGCGCCCTGCTCCTCCGAAGGGATAGAGAGGGACGGGGGACGTGCGCGGGTTTTTTCGGCCAGAAACTGCCGATTCGCCGGGCCTTCCGGAAAGCGCGCGAGGGCATGGGAAAACGGCGCCCTTTTCAGAAAATGAAAAAACCTGAGCCGCACTTGCGGACTCAGGCCGGAAGATGGGCCGCCTTTTTGCCTTGAAAAAGATGCGCAAAACGGGGCCGGGTTTTACTGGAATTCGATGTCGATCATATCAAAGTTTTACGGATCCGGAAGCCGATTTTGCCGGGTTTTACCGGAATTCAATGTCGATCCCTTGATTGCCGGTTCCTTTCAATTTCGGCATGCGGATTTCCAAAATGCCGTTCCGGTAGGTGGCTTTCGCCCCATCCGCCGATACGGGCGCCGGCAGCAATACCGACCGATGGAAGCTTCCGGATATCCTTTCCCTCCGGTGGTATTTTTCATCGCGCAGTTCCGCGGACTGTTCGATTTTTCCGCTGATCACAAGGGTTTGGTCGTGAATTTCGATCTTCACGTCGTCCTTTTTCTTCAACCCGGGAAGATCGCATGTGGCGATCAATTCCTCCTCCGTCTCCCGGATGTCGACCCGGATCTGTTGAAACGGATGGTCATAGGGGAAGATGGAGGGAAAATCGGCAAAAAAACGGCTTAAATTTTTGGTCAGGGACGAAAAATCCCGGAACGGATCGTAAGGAATCATGGACATGGCAGAATCAACCTCCTGAAAATAGCTTGGAACGTACGGGGAAAAATTATTCTCCCATATTTTATGGAAATCGCGGGAAAAAGAAAGGGATAAGAACCTACCGGGCGGTCCGAAAAAGATTGACTTTTCCAACGGAGCGGGTCATAATTATATATGAACATATACTCATATATTTAATCGGAGGATGCCATGAAAAAAGAAGCCGGCCCGCTTTGGCTTTCGGATGAAACCGTCGATCAGGTTGCCCAAATTTTCAAAGTATTGGCGGATCCGACGAGAATCAAAATCCTGTATTTATTGTCCCGGGAAGAATCCGGAGTCAACCGCCTCGCCGATATGTTGGGTTTGTCCCAGTCGGCCGTGTCCCATCAGCTGCGGGTGCTGAAAAGCATGCGTCTCGTCAAAAACCGCCGCAGCGGGCAATCGATTTTATATTCCTGCGATGATGAACATGTCATTTCTTTGCTGTGCCAAGCCATCGACCACGCCGGCCATGAAGGGAGCGATTCTTTTGGCGGACCGTCGGCATCATCATCCGGATGACCACCATCACGGACATCCGCATCACCATTTTGACCATTACCGGGAAGGAAATAAGAAGGGGTTAATGATTGCCGTCTGCATCACGGCGGGCATCATGCTATTGGAATTTTTCGGGGGGATTTTGACGAACAGCCTGGCCCTTTTGTCCGATTCCGGGCATATGCTCAGCGATCTCGGTTCGCTCCTTTTGAGTTTTATCGCCATCCTGTTCGCCAAACGGCCTTCCTCCCCGGAAAAGACATACGGGTATTACCGGTTTGAAATATTGGCGGCATTTGTGAACGGAATCACCCTGTTCTTTTTGTCCGGCTTTATCGTCTGGGAAGCGGTGGAAAGGTTTTTCGATCCCCCGGCGGTAAACAGCGGGGCCATGATCGCCATCGCCTTCGCCGGACTGACGGCCAATCTTTTGAGCGCCCTGGTCCTGATGAAAACGGCCGATGTCCAGGGAAACATCAATATCCGGAGCGCCTTCCTCCACGTCGTCGGCGACGCCTTGGGGTCGGTCGGAGCCATCGTTGCGGGGTTTCTCATGTATTCTTTCGGCTGGTATCTCGCCGACCCGGCGATTTCCGTTTTCGTCGCCCTCCTGATCATGAGAAGCGGCTGGAACGTTTTCAACCGCTCCGTCCATATTCTGATGGAGGGCACCCCCGCCAACATCGACCAACGGGAAGTGAAAAGGGCGCTGGAAGAAATCGACGGGGTCATCCGCGTCTGCGATCTGCACATTTGGACGATCACTTCCGGCATGGATTCGTTAAGCTGCCATCTTTTGGTCGACAAGGATTGCGATTGTCAAAAAATTCTGCAAAAGGCCATCCATCTGATGGAAGAAAAATTTCACATCCGCCATTCCACAATCCAAGTGGAAAAACCGGACATCGCCCATTTGAAGATGGGAATTTGACCGCCGCGGCCGGCCTCCGGCCGCGTTTTTTCTTGCCGGCGGCCGGTACATGTTTTGCCGAAACGTGCGCATATTATAAATGCGGCGGGAGAGTCAAAACATGAAGGAGGACAAGGAATGAGTTTCCAGCAGCAAAACCAACCGCAAACCAATTGGCAACCCCAACAAGTTCCCGGGAAATTCAACCACGGCGGCCATGAAGTGTTCGATGTCCACGAAGTCTTGTCCGCAACGATCGGGGCTTTGAACGTATATACCCTGTTGCGGCAATTCGTCAAGGATCCGGAACTTACGGACATCATGAACCGCCAATATCAGTTCATCCAAGATGAGTACAATATCACCTTGGAATGTTTCCAAACCGGAAGGGATCCGTCGAAACCGACGCAAAGTTACATGATGAAACAGAACAACGATTTTGTTTACGGCATGAAGCAACAGCAGCCGAAAAAGCCGGTGCAATCGGCCAATGAAATCAATGATGCGGTTGTCAGCGGCCTGTTGCTGGGGCAATTAAAGGCCATTGCCACAGGAAAAACCTTTGCCGCTTTGGAAACAACCAACCCCGTCGTCCGCAGGGTGCTTCAAGACTCGATTCCCAACGATATCGAGATGGCTTACGAGCTTTCCCTTTACCAAAATAAACACGGGCATTACCAGGTTCCCCAGCTCACGCAGCAGGACATGACGATGATGGTGAACGCTTACGCAAAAGCCCAGGGGCAATCCCCGTATACCCATTAACGGCGGGGGTAGGCCCCATGCGGAAGGCTGTCCCGAAAACGGGGCAGCCTCTTTTCTTCCTTCGGTGGGCAGGCGCCCGCCCGGGATTCCCTTCTGCAAGTATGGCCCCGCTTTTGGACCCCTGGAACGGCTTGCCCAGGGATAGACGGACTCCGCCTTGCCCGAAAGATTCCTTCATTGGGAAAGATTCTTTCACCGGGAGTCCCCCTTGGCCGGATGAACTTGCCTTGGCGTCAAGGGACGCCCGAGCCGGTTCGAATCCCTGTCCCGGCCGCATTGGCATCCGTCCGGCGCATGCAGGCTGTTCGGAACAGGGACGGTTGGATTCGGTCCAGCAGGAGGCGGGCAGCGCCTTGCAAGCGGAAGCGATTCCTCGGCCGGATCGAAATTTCGGGTAGAGAAAATTCGGGCGGATTTTCGGCGCATCTCCCTCCTGCCCCGCCGGCTTTTCGGACACGGCGGCAGACCGGAAACCGTATCCGGGCCGGACCGGCAGGCGGCCCCATAGCCATTTCCCGCCCGCTTTTCCCGGAAACCGTGACAGCGGGGGCGGGTCATTATAGAATAATTATTGGACATTCGGGAACCCGGGGGTTTCCTTTCGGGAGAAGATTTTGGCATTATTATAAGTGAATGGAATTTTTCAATACGGGGATCGAAGGCTTTCCGAATCCCCCAGGAAGGAGACAAGAAGATGACCCGGATTTTGGTCGTTGACGACGAACCTTCCATCGTCACTTTATTAACGTTCAATTTGGAGCGGGCGGGCTTCGAAGTGCAAAGCGCCGATGACGGTCTCAAAGCGCTAAGGATGGCCGCGGAGGGGAATTATGACTTGATCATTCTCGATTTGATGCTGCCGGGGATGGACGGGCTGGAAATTTGCAAGACGCTGCGGCAGGAAAAAAATTCGACGCCGATCTTAATCTTGACGGCGAAGGAGGATGAATTTGACAAGATCCTCGGGCTGGAATTGGGGGCGGACGATTATTTGACGAAGCCTTTCAGCCCGCGGGAAGTGGTGGCCCGGGTGAAGGCGATCCTGCGGAGGACAAAGGCGGGACAGCTCCAGGAAAAAGAGGAAGGGGAGGGACCCATCCAAATCGGGGAATTGAAAATATTCCCGAACCGTTATGAAGCTTTTTTCCGCGGGGAAAAATTGAATCTCACTCCGAAGGAGTTCGAGCTGCTGCTCTATTTGGCCAACCATAAAGACCGGGTATTGAGCCGGGAACAATTGCTGGATGCGGTTTGGAACTACGATTTTACCGGGGACACCCGCATCGTCGATGTACATATCAGCCATTTGCGGGAAAAGATTGAAGAAGATACGAAAAATCCCAAATACATCAAGACCGTTCGCGGCTTCGGCTACAAAATGGCGGGAGAGTAAAAATGAACAGATTCTGGCTGAGGATATCTTCCTTTTTTTTATTGCTCCTGTTTCTCGTCCTGGCCGGCCTCGGCTTTTCCGTCGCCAAACTGGTGGAAAACAGCTATAAGGACATGGTGGAGAGGCAATTGCTGCATGATGCGGACATGGTAGTGAAATCCGTCGGCGGCTCCCTTTTCAGCGATGCCCCCCACTTGCAGGAAAGGATCCGTGAATGGTACGGGGGCTGGGACGTGCGGGTGACGATCATCGACAAAAACGGGAAGGTACTGGCCGACTCGTCCGAGGATCCGGAGAAGATGGAAAACCACCGTAACCGCCCCGAAATCCGGGCGATCTTCGATGATAAGAAGGAATACGGCATGGCTCTGCACCGGAGCCAAACCCTCGGATACAAAATGATGTACGTGGCCAGGCCGGTTTACGATGAAAATGGGGAGACGAAAGCCGCCGTGCGGACGGCCATTTCCTTGAAGGAGATCGGCAAGGTCGTGGACCAGCTTTGGCTGAATATCGCCATCGCCATGGGGATCGCCTTCCTCTTTTCGGGAATCATCGGAATCGCCATGGCCAGGGGCATCACCCGTCCCGTGGAGGAAATCACCCGCGTCGCCAAGACGCTGGTGAAGAAGGATTACTCCCAACGGGTGGCGATCCGGACGAAAGGGGAACTGAAGGAACTTTCCGATGCCATGAACCTGCTGGCGGAAAGTCTGCAAAGCCAAATGGAAGAAATCTACGAAAACCAGCAAAGGCTGAGCGGCATCCTGAACAATATGGCCAGCGGGGTCATGCTCACCGATCTGAACCACCGGATCGTTCTCGTCAATCCGGCGATGGAAAACATGATCGGCATCAAGGCGAAAGACTTGATCGGCAAGTTCCATATCGCCGCCGGAAAGAGTTTCGGCCTCAGCCAATTGATCAACCGGTCGTTGACGGAAGGCAAGAGCATCCACGAGGAAGTCCACGTGTATTTCCCGAAGGAAAGGATTTTGGATGTCTATATCGCCCCCCATGTCAACATCCACGGTGAAAAAAAAGGCGTGATCACCGTTCTCCACGACATCACGAACATCCGGCGGCTGGAAAAGATGCGGAGCGAATTTGTCGCCAACGTTTCCCACGAATTGAAGACGCCGGTCACCTCCTTGATCGGGTTTACGGAAACGCTCTTGGACGGGGCCATGTACGATGAAGAGGTGGCGAAAAAATTTTTAAAGATCATCCATGACGAAAGCGTAAGGCTCAACCGCCTGATCAGCGATATCCTCCTCATCTCCAAAGTGGAACAGGAAGGGCTCCCGTTAAAATTGGAGGAAATTGACATGGTTTCCGTCATCGAAGAATGCGTGGATACCGTCCAGGAAGAGCTGACGAAAAAGCAGCTGCAGCTTTCCATGCCCGAACGGGGGGAAGTGCGGTTTGAGGCGGACCGGGACCGGCTGAAACAGATCATCTTGAACCTTGTGTCCAACGCGATCATGTATACCCCTCCCGGGGGCAAAATCCGGATCGACGCGGCCGATCGGGGAGAAGAGGTTCATTTTGTCATTGAGGATACCGGGATCGGCATCGCAAAAAAGGATATCCCGCGGATCTTCGAGCGCTTTTACCGGGTGGACAAGGCCCGCTCCCGCAATTCGGGCGGAACCGGTTTAGGGCTGGCCATCGTCAAACATTTGGTGGAATCCCATCACGGGAAGATCCATGTGGAATCCGAGCCGGGCGTGGGAAGCAAGTTTACGATCGTGTTTCCGAAAAAGCAAAATCGTATAGGCTGAAAACCAAATGCAAAAGATATGAACAAATCCCTGTTCATATCTTTTCTTTTTCCCGACTTTTACAGTTGTGCCGGAGAGAATTACCTCCAAACCCTTGAGAATACTGATTTTTTTAGGTTACAAAAAATTTTTATCATTATTTTTTGTATATATGCAAATAAATCCTTTTATAACAACAAAAATTTGGATATTTTGCCTATTTTAGCATATATACATTAAATTTATAACAAACATCCTTTAAAACCCTTGATATATCAACGTTTTTAAAGAATATTAGGGATTTTAACTGCAAAAGTCAGGAGATATGAACAAATCCCTGTTCATATCTTTTCTTTTTTGTCCGGAAAGGTTTGAGCCTTTGAAGGCGGACAAACGGCCCGTCTCCAAAAAAACAGGCGGCTTTTCGCCGGGATTTATGGAGAATTTATCCGTCCTTTACAAAATCTTAATACTTTGTTCATACCCGCTTAAAAGTGGGCAAGTATGTTTAAAATGTAAAAGCTAGGACCACGAGATTGAAATTTAAGGGGGACATTTGATGAAGAAAAAGTTTTTCGGACTTCTCACGTTTTTGCTTCTTGCGGGGATCGTCCTTGCGGCTTGCGGAAACAACGGCAGTAACGGAAACGGCAACAACAACGCCTCCGAAAATGGCGGAGAAGAAAAACAGGAAAAAGTGACCGGTTCGATCACCGCCGTCGGTTCGACCGCCATGCAGCCGCTGGTGGAAGAAGCGGCTTCCCAATTCCAGGCGGAAAACCCCGGGGCGACCATTAATGTCCAAGGCGGGGGAAGCGGGACCGGTCTCAGCCAGGTGAATGAAGGGGTTGTCGACATCGGGAATTCCGACGTGTTTGCGGAAGAAAAGGAAGGGATCGATGCAAATAAACTCGTCGACCATAAAATCGCCGTCGTCGGCATGGGCCCGATCGTAAACAAGGAAGCGGGCGTAGACAACTTGACCAAGGCCCAGCTGATCGATATCTTTACCGGCAAGATTAAAAACTGGAAAGAAGTGGGCGGAAAGGATGTGGACATCGTCGTCATCAACCGGGCGGAAGGTTCCGGCACCCGGGCCACTTTTGAAAAGTTCGGTTTGGACGGGGCCGAACCGGTCAAGGCCCAGGAGCAGGATTCCTCGGGAACGGTCGTGAAGATCGTCAGCGAAACGCCCGGAGCCATCAGCTATGTCGCCTTCTCCTACTTCAATGACAGCGTCGTTCCGCTGAAGATCGACGGCGTGGAACCCACCCAGGAAAACGTGGAAACGAACGATTGGAAGATTTGGGCGTACCAGCATATGTACACCAACGGCGAACCGAAAGGTTTGACCAAGGCCTTCATCGACTACATGCTGAGCGATGAAATCCAGTCCAATCTCATTCCCGAACTCGGCTACATCCCCGTTACCGGGATGAAGGTGGAAAGGGACGCCCAAGGAAACGTCACGAACAAATAATCATGGCAAAGATTTCGGACCTCTCAACGTCCGCGTTGAGAGGTTATCCCCTTTTATGCGGTTGGAGAGGAGTTTAAGCATGATCAATAAAGAAGAAAGAAAAGAAGCGATCGAACAGTGGAACAACCAAACAAAGGTATGGACGGAGAAACGGGGGAAAGCGGTCACTTTTCTCGCGGTGAGCGTGATGATTCTCCTGTCCTTTTCCATCCTGATCTTTGTCGCGTCAAAGGGCATCACCATCTTTACGAAAAACAACGCCAGCCTCGCCGATTTCTTCTTCGGGACGGAATGGAAGCCGAGTGCCGTCAACGAGGAAGGGAGGCCGCTGGTCGGCGCCCTGCCGATGATTTTCGGCTCCTTTTCCGTCACGATTTTGGCAGCGGTGATCTGTTCCCCGCTTGCCATCGGCGCGGCCGTTTTTATGACCGAGATCTCGCCGAAATTCGGAATGAAGGTGCTGCAGCCGATCATCGAACTCCTGGTCGGCATTCCTTCCGTCGTCTACGGCTTTTTGGGGGTTTCCCTCGTCGTTCCTTTTTTGAGGAACACGTTTTCGGGGAGCGGATTCGGCATCGCCGCCGGAACGATCGTCCTGACGATCATGATTCTGCCGACGATCACCAGCTTGTCGGTCGATGCGATCCGGTCGGTCCCGGATTCGTTAAGGGAAGCCTCCCTGGCTTTGGGGGCGACCCGCTGGCAGACGATTTACCGGGTCGTGTTAAAGACCGCCTTGCCGGGCTTGCTGACGGCCGTGATCTTCGGCATGGCCAGGGCCTTCGGGGAAGCGTTGGCGGTGCAGATGGTCATCGGCAACTCGACCGTCATTCCCGATTCGCTCTTTGAACCGGCTTCAACATTGACGAGCATTTTAACGATGGGAATGGGTTACACGGTCATGGGCCAGGTGGACAACAACGCCCTTTGGACGTTGGCCCTGATGCTTCTCCTCATGTCGTATGTCTTCATTTTCATCATTCGGATTATCGGGCGCAGGAGGGAACAGCAATGAACAAGAAATTGGCGGACCGCCTGGCGACGGCTGTCTTCTATTTCATCGCCGGGATCATCATCGCCCTGATCGCCTTTCTGATCGGCTATATCCTGTTCAGGGGAATTACGGTGATCGACTGGAAATTCCTGACGTCGCCGCCCCGGACATCGCGGCCGGGAGGGGGGATCGGGCCGCAGCTGTTCAACTCCTTCTATTTGCTGCTCATCACGCTTGTCATCACCATCCCCCTTTCCTTGGGAGCGGGGATCTACATGGCCGAATACACCAAGAAAAACCGGTTTACCGACTTTCTGCGCACCACGATCGAAGTATTGGCGTCTTTGCCTTCGATCGTCGTCGGCCTCTTCGGCTTCCTCTTGTTTGTCAACTATATGGGGTGGGGATTTTCCATCTTTTCCGGGGCCCTCGCCTTGTCCGTCTTTAATTTGCCCCTGATGGTCCGGGTCGTGGAACAATCGCTGAGCGCCGTTCCCCAGGATCAGAGGGAAGCCGGCTTGGCCCTCGGGATATCCCGTTGGGAGACGGTGAAAAAAATCATCCTTCCCCGCGCCCTGCCGGGGATCATCACCGGAATCATCCTCGCATCCGGCCGCGTTTTCGGAGAAGCGGCGGCGCTGATTTATACCGCGGGAATGAGTTCGCCCAACTTGAATTTCAACGACTGGAATCCGCTCAGCCCCGCCTCGCCGTTAAATCCGTTCCGGCCGGCGGAGACTTTGGCCGTCCATATTTGGAAGATCAATTCGGAAGGGATCATGCCGGATGCCCAGGAAATTTCCGCCGGGTCTTCCGCGATTCTCGTTATCGCCATCCTGTTCTTTAACATCAGCGCCCGCTGGATCGGCAGGATCGTCCATAAGCGGCTCACCGCCTCTTAAGCGGAATGAGATTTCATTTGAGGAGGTTTATCCATGATTGAGATGCTCAAGCCGGAAGTAACCGGAACGGAGAGGGAGGGGAAGAAGGAAGAAGGCGCTGTTGCCATCGAGGCGAAAAACCTGTCCGTCTTTTACGGCGAACACCAGGCGATCAAAAGGGTGTCGATGAAGTTTCCGAAACATCGGGTCACGGCCCTTATCGGGCCTTCCGGCTGCGGAAAATCCACCTTTCTCCGTTCGCTGAACCGGATGAACGACGAAATTCCCGGATGCCGTGTGGAAGGGCAAATCTTTTTCCAAGGCATGGATATTAACTCGCCGAAAGTGAATGTTTTTGAAGTCCGGAAAAAGATCGGAATGGTTTTTCAAAGGCCGAATCCCTTCGCCAAATCCATTTTTGAAAATGTCGCCTTCGGTCCGAAAAACCACGGGGAAAAGGATAAGGAAAAGCTGGAATACATCGTGGAGACGAGCTTGAAAAAAGCCGCCCTTTGGGAGGAGGTGAAGGACCGCCTCCACACATCCGCCCTCGCCTTGTCGGGCGGCCAGCAGCAACGGCTTTGCATCGCCCGGGCATTGGCGATGAATCCGAACGTCTTGCTTCTCGACGAACCGGCTTCCGCTTTGGATCCGGTTTCCACCGGCAAGATCGAAGAACTGATTACGGAGTTTAAAAAGGATTATACGGTGATCATCGTCACCCACAACATGCAGCAGGCCGCTCGCATCTCCGATTACACCGCGTTTTTCTATATGGGGGAACTGGTCGAAGCCGGAGAAACGCGGCAGATTTTTACCAACCCGAAACAGCAGAAAACGGAAGATTATATATCGGGCAATTTCGGCTGATTTGCCCGGACGAAAATATCCGGAAAAGGAAGGGAAA
The DNA here is from genome assembly GCF_000383875.1 of Caldibacillus debilis DSM 16016. Taxonomy (NCBI): domain Bacteria; kingdom Bacillati; phylum Bacillota; class Bacilli; order Caryophanales; family Bacillaceae; genus Caldibacillus; species Caldibacillus debilis. The sequence goes on from NZ_KB912913.1 coordinate 90,361, forward strand.
GGTGCGTGCAAACCGTTACCGTCGAAAAGCAGCTGGAAAAAAGGAATGCCGTTGAAACGAAGGATTTGAACGTGTATTACGGATCCTTCCACGCCTTGAAAAACGTCCGCTTGTCCATCAAGGAAAAAGCCGTTACGGCGCTGATCGGCCCGTCGGGCTGCGGAAAGTCCACCTTCTTGCGGACGATCAACCGGATGAACGACATGATCCCCAATTTCCGGGTGGAGGGAAAAGTGCTTGTCAAAAACAAAGATGTCTATGCCCCGGACACGGATGTGGTGGAATTGCGCAAAAACGTGGGGATGGTCTTTCAGCGCCCGAACCCTTTTCCCATGTCCATCTACGATAACGTCGCCTACGGTCCGCGCATCCACGGTATAAAAAAGAAACAGGATCTGGATATCATTGTCGAACGAAGCTTAAAATATGCGGCCCTGTGGGATGAGGTGAAAGACCGTCTTCACAAGTCGGCGCTGGGACTGTCCGGCGGCCAGCAGCAGCGGCTCGTCATCGCCCGCGTGCTGGCGGTGGAACCGGAAGTGATCCTGATGGATGAGCCGGCCTCCGCCCTCGACCCGATATCCACCGCCAAGATCGAGCAGCTGATTTTGGAATTGAAGGAAAAATACACGATCATCATCGTCACCCACAATATGCAACAGGCCGCCCGCGTCTCCGACGACACCGCCTTTTTCCTGAACGGGGAAGTCGTCGAGTTCGCCGGGACAAAGGATATGTTTACCAGACCGAAAAATCCGCAGACGGAAAGCTATATTTCCGGGCGGTTCGGATGAACGTTTCAGGATCCAAAAGGAAAGGGGTTAATCATTTTGGCCAGACCCGTCTTCGAAGAGAGATTGGAGGACTTGAATAAAACGTTATTGAACATGGGATTCCTGGTGCAGGAGGCGATCTATAAAGCGGTAAAATCGCTGACGGATAAAAATACGAGGCTTGCCCAGGAAGTGCTTCAAGACGATGAAAAAATCAACGCCTTGGAAGTGGAAATCGAGAAGAAATGTTTTGAATTGATCGCTTTGCAGCAGCCGGTCGGCAAAGATTTGCGCCGGATTGCCACCATGCTGAAAGTCTCGACGGATCTGGAACGGATGGGGGATCACGCGGTCAGCATTTCGAAAACGACCATCCGCCTGGAAAAGGAACAGTACGCCAAACCGCTGATCGACATCCCGAAAATGGCGGACATCGTGAAAGAAATGGTGCAGGAAGTATTGGAAGCCTTCGTGAATCAGGACCAGGAAAAGGCCGTGCAGGTTTCCAAGAAGGACGATCAAATCGACGAACTGTTCGGGAATATATTTATGGAAGTGTCGGAATTGATGCAAAAGAATCCCGAGATGATCCGGCAAGGTCCCTATTTTCTCCTCGTCGCCCAAAATTTGGAACGGATCGGGGATTATGTGACGAACATGTGCGAATGGATCGTTTACTTGCAGACGGCCAAACTCGTGGATTTGAACTAGCGGAAAGAAAGCAGGGCTGCCCCCTGCTTTTTTTCTGTCCGGAAGAAGGACTAAAAGAGCCGTCCATCTTCCCGAAGACCGGTATTTCTCGGAAATTCGTGCTCAACGCGGAAGAAATGGTCGGCAAGAAAATGAATGCCGCCATCCCGGAAAAAATCGCTCAACCCGTTTGAAAACTGTCGATCCGCACCGAGACGGTTTGAAAAAAATGACGGCCCTTCGGGCTTTTTTTAATAAGGATCTGCCGCCCTCCCATAGGCCCGGAGAACGGCTTTCCCTCAAAAAGCGCCCCAGGAATCATCAGGCGGCCATTCCGGCCAACAAAATCCAATGGGCCGGGTGACCGGATCAGGCCGCCTGTTCAAAGGAATCATATTTCCGTTTCCCAATGATGGAAGCTCCGCAAAAAGAACCTTCGGTTATTAGTCCGGCCCCCCGGCTCCCTTTTTCAAAGGTATTCGGGATTTCCGGCGGTGTTTCCCGCTGCCTTTCCGGGTTAGATCAGACCTTCGCGGATCGCCTTCGCCACCGCCTCCGTCCGGTTTTTCACGTTCATTTTCTGCATGATGGCGGAAACGTAGTCGCGGACCGTATATTCGCTCAAATTCAATTGGACGGCCGCTTCGAAGGTGGACAACCCCTCGGCCAAAAGCTTCAGGACCTCAATCTCCCTCGGCGAAAAATGCCTCTTTGCCTTTAACGAAATTTCATCCGAATATTTGGCCAAAATCTCGCCGGCGCTTTGGCCGAATTTGATCAGCGCATAGACGGTGTTTTGGTCGACGGTGAAGGGTTTGTTCGGTCCCTGGTCGAGGATGGCCGCTCCCAAAAGCTGGCTTTTGGCACTTAAATAGATCGGGGCGAGGACGACCGTTTTCAATTGGAAACGGCGGACGTAGCGGTCGGGAAATACCCCCTTTACGTCGGCGATATAAAGGGGCTGGATATATTTTAATTTCTTCCTGTAATTGTTTAAAAGTTTTAAGCGGTTATGGACGAGGGGCAGATTTTGAATATCTTCCGTGATGCCGCGAATCGCTTCCGTATCCAGATGCCATCCGTAAAGGCCGGCGCCGATCTGTTCGTCGCTGGAATAGGAAAAGATCGCGCACCGTTCGAAGGGCAATAATTCGACAAATCCTCCCGCGATATTTTCCAGGGCTTCCGTCAGGGAACGGGATCCGATGATTTTTTCGTTGAAAAGAATGACGGCATCTTTCCATTCCTGGGATTCCTTCGTCAGCTGAACGATTTTTTTGCTGTCTTTGAACATTTGCAGCGAAAACAGGATGAAAGGGAGGATGCGGGATGCGTCTTCCTTCGGCAGGGAGATCAGCAGGGTGCAGTCGTCATGGGGCACGGGGATCAGGGTGTATTGATCCTTTTCGTTATGATGGAAACGCCGGAGCAGGGTCTCGGAAATGCCGAAAATTGTATCCGCTTCCAAAAAATTTGTCGATGCGGCGACGGCAGGGTCTTTCGCGAAGATTTTTTCAACGGCGAACCGCTCCCCTTTTTTCCCGATGACGGCGATCGCTTCGATCGGAAGCAGGGTGGAGGCGACCATGTAGTCCAGGAAGGACTCCAGCGAATGGTTTTGCTGAAATTGCTGCAGGAAGCCTTCTTCATTGATTTTGGAAAACAAATAATGGATGGCCATATAGTCGTGGTCCGATTGCCGGGCATGCTCCTGGATGACGTTGTGAACCGTATCTTCGAGGAAGGTGACAAAGAAAGGATTGGCGTTCAATGGCCGGCTTTTGACGTGAAGCTGGGGTTTTTCTTTCTTCCAATGAAACAAACAGTGGGACAAAAAGGCGACGGTTTCTTCCAGCGCTTCCCATTTTTTTGTTCGTTTTCCCTTGAATTCGGTCAATATCTTTTGCCATTCGCGGAGGATCTCCGCTTCATATTTTTGGATCGTTTCCAGACCCTTTTGATAAACGGCGTTCATTTGTTCGTTAAGCGTAAAAGGCATGGATCCGCTCACCCCTCCTCATCCTTTTTCGGCCCTCCATTCCGGCGCGAAAAAAGCCGGTTTCCTTTCCCCGGAAAAGTTCTCCGCATTTCCGGCAACCATAATTATATCAATATTTAATAAAATTTCAATAAATAAAAAGAACAATAATTCATTATAATATTCCAATATTCAGAAAACAGAACCCCGTACGTTTGTCGGATGGATTCGTGAATAGGTACACTATTCCTATTTTTATAGGAATTGGTAATATACAGATATCTTTTTAAACTTATAAATGAACCGGTAAAAATGGATACGCTTTCAAAAAATTCTGCCCGGAGGTGACATGGAAAGAGGAGGTCCATCTATTCGCAACTCTGTTTTAAAAAATTTAAAGGAGGGATTATTATTCGTGAGTTCATTCGCAAAACTGCGATCATTTTGTTAGTAATTCCCCTTTTGTTGTTGTTTATGAACAAAGGTTACGAAGTTCATGCAGTAAAACAATCGACGTCAGTCCCTTATGTATGTATTTCAAATGTGCCTTTTATAGGGGAAATGAAGTTAAATATGCAGGTCAAAGTTACTGCTACTCTCCCAGATTTTGTGACTCCAGGAGCAGAATTCGCTTTGGAAGATTCTTTTTCGGAAGTTACATTTGGTAAAGATGAAGTTCCCTTATTAAATCTCGCTGTAAACCCTATTAAGGGTGAAGTACAAAAATTTCACTTAGAACTCGAAAATGCAACGAGCACAGATGGAAAAAATTTTGTTAATGTTGCGGAAGGTGGATTGACCATCCCTGAAACCCCTTTTGCTTCGACCGATCCATCGGTTTCTTTCCGTGTTCCTGCTGATGGGGGAATTGACGTCAATTTGAAAGCAGGTAATGAAACCGGTTCAATTATTATTAAAGCAGGAGAAATCGAAACATTATTAAATGGAAATTTGTTTGGAAATATTCACGCAACGTGTAATCCTGGGATTTATAATAAGGACACTGATGAAATAGAAGAAGTGGATGCAACGTTAAACGTCATCCCGATTCAAGAACCGACACCTGCAGACACCACGCCGCCCGTAATCACGCTGAAAGGGGATAATCCGCTGTATCTCAACGTGGGCGATGAGTTCGTCGATCCGGGCGCCACGGCCACGGACGATGTGGACGGGGACTTGACGGAACAGATCGTCGTCACCGGCAGCGTGGATACATCGAAGCCGGGCGAGTACATCTTGACTTACACGGTCTCCGATTCGGCGGGCAACGAGGCCACCGAAACAAGGACGGTCATCGTCAGGGAAGCCCAGGAACCGGACACCACGCCTCCCGTAATCACGCTGAAAGGGGATAATCCGCTGTATCTCAACGTGGGCGATGAATTCGTCGACCCGGGCGCCACGGCCACGGACGATGTGGACGGGGACTTGACGGAACAGATCGTCGTCACCGGCAGCGTGGATACATCGAAGCCGGGCGAATACACCCTGACCTACACGGTCTCCGATTCGGCGGGCAACGAGGCCACCGCAACAAGGACGGTCATCGTCAGGGAAGCCCAGGAACCGGACACCACGCCGCCCGTAATCACCCTGAAAGGGGATAATCCGCTGTATCTCAACGTGGGCGATGAGTTCGTCGATCCGGGCGCCACGGCCACGGACGATGTGGACGGGGACTTGACGGAACAGATCGTCGTCACCGGCAGCGTGGACACGTCGAAGCCGGGCGAGTACATCTTGACTTACACGGTCTCCGATTCGGCGGGCAATACGGCCTCCGTCACCCGGACGGTGATCGTCCAGGAAAAGGAAGAAGAGCAACCGCCTGCCGGGGGAAGCTGGTATTACGGGGAAGGGGCCCCGGATGAAGACTTGGGCAGCACGGGCGACCTATATTTGGACATCGCGAGCGGTGATGTGTATGTGAAGCAGGAAAACGGCTGGGTCCTTGCCTTCAACATGATCGGCGGCGACGGTTCGAAGATCTTCACCGGCACTGGCGCCCCCGCGGCCGAATTGGGCAAAGCCGGCGATTACTATCTCGATACGTCCGCCTACGATCTTTATCTGAAGGACGAATCGGGATGGAAACTGATCGGCAATCTCAAAGGGGCAAAGGGCGATGACGGCACCTCATGGCATGTCGGAGAAGGGAAACCCGACAGCTCCCTGGGACGCCCGGGAGATTTCTATATTGATGCGAAAACCGGCGATTTGTATATCAAAGATTCCGAGAACGGCTGGGTCTTCCTTCTCAGCCTGAAAGGATCGGACGAACCGGGCGGCGGCAATCCGGGCGATGACGAACCGCAAGGCGGAAATGACGATGAGCAAAATAACGGCGGCCCGTCCAATGGCAATGCCGGAAACAACGGCAGCGGCGGGAACGATAACGGCGGAGCGGATAACGGTGAAAACCAAGGCGGATCCGGGAATCCGTTGCCCGATACCGCAACGAAGGAACCGTTGCTCCTGTCCTTAGGGTTGCTGCTTACCCTGCTGGGCGGAGCCGGATGGCTGCTCCGAAGAAGGGTTTTCCAGTAAACGCTTCCGTTCCGCGCAATGCCCGTTAAGACGGGATTTGCGGAAAAAGGGAATTTCAAATGGGAGGGACTCCTTTCACCGGGAGCCTTCTCCATTTTTCTTTTTAAAAAAAATTACAGGGGGGATCGGTATGGTTCGTTTCCATAAAAAATTGATCCGTTTCCTCAGCCTTTTCCTCATTTTGTTCCTGCTTTCCCCGCAGCATCATCTTAAGCCGGCGGCGGCCGGCAAAAACCCCGTTTACTATGTCGCCCTGGGCGATTCTTTGGCGGCGGGTTACCAAAATGACGGAACGAAAACGGGAAAGGGCTATCCCTATTTTATCCAGAAAGGGTTGGCGGAAAAGGGTTATTCCGTCGAATTGGTCAATGCCGGCGTGGGAGGGTACACCACGGATGATGTCCTTCAGCAACTGATGCAGGATGCCGGCGGAATCCTGGGAAGCATACAACAGGCGGATTTCATTACGATCGACGCCGGCGCCAACGACCTGTTAAAGGCGATCGACGTTACGAAGATCAACCCGAATGATCCGGAGCAATTGCAGCAGGCGATGAATGCCGCCTTGGCGGTCCTTCAGCGGGTGGAAAGCAACATGAAAACCATTTTGGCGAAATTGAAAGAACGGAATCAAACGGCGGACATTTATGTCATGGGCTATTACAATGCCCTTCCCTATTTGGAAAATATGCAATCATTGGTCGTCCCGATCATCCAGCTGCTGAATCAAAAAATCGAAAACGCCGCCGGCGAATATGGCGCGGCCTTCATTCCCACCTTCGACCTGTTCGCGGGACGATATCCGGAATATTTGCCGAATCCGAACGACATCCATCCGAACGAAGCGGGATACCAGGCGATCGCCGCCCGTTTCCTGGAAAGGATTTGGCCGAATCTTCCCCCCGCGGAAAAGGTCCCGGTTTGGTTTTCCGGCGAAGGGACCCCCGCTCCCGGCCTTGGCGAAGAAAACGACCGCTATCTGGACACCGGGGCGCTCGATGTTTATGCAAAGACGGGCGATGGCTGGGTGAAGACCGGCAATTTGAAGGAGCAGGGGAACGGGGCGTTGCTGAAAGGGAAAGGGGAACCGGCCAAGGAGGAAGGAAAAATCGGCGATTTCTACTTCGATGAGGCTTCCCAAACCCTGTATGTAAAAGCCGATGAAGAAGTTTGGCTCAAACTCCCCGATCTCCGCCATATGCCCGGCGGTGTTCCCGGTCCCGGCGATGGGGACGGGGGAGACGGGGACGATCAGAATCCGGGCGATACGGATCCGGGAAAGGACGGGAACAACGGACAGGATGACGGGCGGGGTAATGCCGGAAGACCGGACGGCGGACAGGATCAAAATCCGGCGGATCCGAACGGGCCCAATCCGCACGGCGGCCAAGGGCATGAAGATGCGGGAGACGCCGGCGGGGGCGCGCAACAGGACGCCCAGCCCTCCGACGACACGGGGAAGACCCTTCCCGATACGGGAACGGCCGATCCCGGACGGGCGCTGATCGGCCTTCTGTTCATGGCCGCGGGGCTCGCGTTCTTCTTGGCGGGAAGAAAAATCCCGTCCCCGTAAAAATCCCCTATTTTTGTAGGATAGGTTTTTCGGTGTTTTTTCTTTAGAATAAATAGAGGAATATAAAAATTTTCAATCTTTTGGAAATATCGCCGCCGAACAAGAAGCTGCACAGGCCCGTACCTGGGGAAAGGGGGGAAGGGAGTGGAGATGGAAAGAAAGGTTGTCGGGCGGACAAGCGGAAAAAAATTTCTCGCGGCGCTCTTGACCGGACTGGTCTTTTTCGGGGTAATTATCGGCGCCTTCGGGTTTACGGGCACCTTTTTCGCCATGCCGCTGGGCGGAATGGGCGATTTTTACGTCACCTTTGACAGGCTGGAGGGGACCGGGTTTGAATTAACTCCCCACATGGGGGAAACGGGGAACGCCGACCAGGTGCCCCTGGTGAGAAACCGGATCGGTTCGGCTGTCGTTGAAAACTTGCGGATTTATAAAGACATCAAGCTGCCGGCCGGGAAATGGATCCGGATCAACATTCAAACGGAACGTCCGGCAAAGATTGAAGGTTTGATCCAGGATGCCCGATTTGTCGATGCGGACATTCAATTCCACGACTTGGCCGTGAAGCAGAAAAACACGACCGGAAGCGGCGAAGAGACGGCCTACGGGCAAAATTGGACGCAGAATGCCGAATCGGTAACCATCACGGGCGGGAAAATCGTAACGGATTATTTGTTCCAAAACATGGTTTCGCTGCAGAATGCCGACATATGGATCGAAAGCATCGACGGGCCTGATCTTTCCGACGATGAAAGCGGTAACACCGGCGGCGCGGGAAGCGGCCGGAACGGGGGGCCGCCGGGAGGGGAGATTCCCGGAAGCGGCAAACTTCCGGACACGGCGAAAAATCTGTTTTTCCCGCTGATGGCCGGAACGGCGGTCATCATGATTGCCCTTTTGCTTTTCTACGGAAGGCGGAAGGGGAAAGTTTTGGAAAAATCATAACCGGATCCGGCCTGCCGAAGGGCCGGAGCGGTGTCCATGAAAATTTACAATTGGGGTGAATGGTATGGAAATGGGTCGTGACCAAAAGTTGACGGTTGGCCGCGTTTGGAAAAAGAAATTTTTCATCGCCCTCTTCACCGGATTTTTCTCCCTGTTCCTGTTGATCGCCGCTTTCGGGTTTACAGGGAGCGCCTTGGCGCTGCCCCTCGGGGGCATCGGCGATTTCATCGTCGAATTTGACGAATTGCAAGGTTCGGATTTCGAGCTCCTGCCGCACATGGGAGAGACGGGGAATGCCGACCAGTCCCCGATGGTGAGAAACAAGATGGGAGAAGCGAAGATTAAAGGACTCCACATCTATAAAGATTTAAAAATGCCCACCGGCCAATGGGTAAGATTTCATGTCCGCGCCGAAGGGGAAACCACCATCAAAGGCCTGATCCAGGATGCGAGATTCATCCATGCCAACTTGAGTTTCGAAGGGCTTTCCATCGTGGAAAAAAATACGGAGAACTTTGCGGAAAACTGGACGCAGAGCGCCAAAAAAATCACCATTACCGATGCGAAGCTGATTACCGACTATTTGTTCCAGTCGATGGTTTCCTTGAAAGGGGCAAAGATTTCCACCGAACTGATCGATCAGCCGGAAATCATCGAACAATGATGCCTCCCAAAGACGGGAAGGGGGATCTGAATGAATAGAAGAGAAAAAAGAAGATTGAAAAGGGAAGAAAAGCTGCGGAAGGCCTATGAAAGATTGGCGGAGGGCGGGAGATTCGCCCGCTGGAAAAACGAAAGGCCTTTTTGGGGCGGCGTTCTTTCCATTTTATCCGCCCTCGTGATCCTGTACATCCCGCTGCATTTGTACGCCATCGCCTTCATTCCCGGGACCTTCGTATTCATCGGCTTCCTTTTTGGGGGACTGCTGCTGATCCTCGGCATCTTTTCCTTGATTTACCCCCAATTTTCAACCGTTTTCGGGGTGATTGTCATTTTTCTTTCCGTCCTCTCCATCATGGGGGCGTTAGGCGGTTTTCTGATCGGAACGATCCTCGGGATTGTTTCCGGCTCCTTGCTGGTCGGATGGGAAAGGCATGAAGTCGACCTTTCCGGTTTCGGGCCGGGCGCCGGCGGCAGCCGGAAGGGAGAACCTGCCCCCTCCGTCCCGGACGCCGGCACGGGATCGCTGCAGGCGTGAAGAACAGAAAATCAGGAAAACAGGTGAATTTCGATGAAGAAACGTTTCCATAAACGTAGGATTCTGCTGTTCCTTTTTGCCGTCTCCTTCCTCTTGTCCATCTCTCTTGATTTCCCGGTCAATGCGGATGACCGGCCGGAACAGGGGGAATCCGGCGGCGGCTTTACCGTTACGGCCGACAAAGTGGAAGGGGCGATGGATTTACTCGGGGCGCTGACGGGGAAGATCGACATCCAAGAAGGGAATATTTACGGATTGACCATTGCAAAAACCTTGCAAAAAAAGGGGGATCGGGAACCCTTTGTCATCCAAATCCGTTCCGCCGGAATCGTCTCCGTGAAAAATTTGAAGGGGGAAACCCACGGCGGGACCCTGCCTTCCTTTACGGGTTTCTGCCAGCCGAGCAAAGCGGGATGGATCTGCCTGGAAAACGTGGTCATGACGGTGACCAGCCAATCCGCCGAAGGGATCGTTTTGCCCGACGCCCGCATCACGTCCTGCTACGAATCCGAATGCCACAGACAGGCGGCGATGAAGCATGCGGGGGAAAATATGGCCGAACAAATACGGAAAAGCCAGGCGGATCTTGCGGCCCTTTCCCGCGGGCTGGAAGACGATCTGCATCAGGCGCAGGATCTGGAAAAGGCGTTGGCGGAATCTTCCGCCAGGCTGGATGAGGTGCTGAAAGCAGGGAAGGCGGATGAATTGGCGGTTTTGCTTGCCGAAATCGAAAAGAGCTTGACATCCGATCCGGGGGAAGAAGATGGCGGGCAGGGAACGGGAGAAAAACCGCCGGAGCCGCCGATCGGTGAAGCGGAAAAACTGCTGCGGGCATTGGAAGAAGACCATACATGGCTGAAGGAAAAAACCGAAGAATTGGAAACCGCCCTAACCGGTATCAAGGGGCGGCTGGAAAAGGCGGAAAGCACCTTGGCCGCATTAAAACAAACCGGAAAACTTTCCCCGGGAGCCCAAGATCCGGCCGGTCCTTCTTCCGGCCAGACGGCGAAGGATGCAGGGAACAGCGGATTGCTTGGGGCCGAAAACCGATGGAAGGCGTTGAAGGATAAATGGGCTTCCTTGGACATGCAGTTTCGGTCGTTCAAGGAAAAATGGGCGGAATTCGACCGGACATTCACCGGGCTTCGGAAAAGATGGGAGCAAGTGGAACAGGCATTCGAAGCGGAATCTTAAGTCCGCGGAACCAAACGGAACAGGCATCGTCAAAGGCTGCATCTCGGCCGGCGATAGCAAGAAGGCCGTTTCTCCTGCGACGGGAAACGGCTTTTTCCTGCCTTTCGGGACCATGATGGGGAAGAAGAAACAAGAACCGGGCGTTCCGGCGATCGGGTGAAAATCCGATAAGCATCCTTAACCTTTTGCACGATTACGGCTATCGGGCCCGCGGGACTCGCGCCGACACCGGGTCCGCGCCCCGGAAAAGGTTTTTCCCTCCGCCAGGAACGGTCTTTTCCGCTCGTTTCCCGGCCCCCGGCCGCGCCGGCGAAACGGGGAAGACGGCCATGCGCTTCCTTCCCGCCTGCTCCCGTCCGGTCCTGTTCCGCAAGGGAGGGTGCTTTCGCCGGAGCGGAAACCAAAAAGACGTACAATTTTCGGAAAAAATGAAATCCCTCCTTTTTCGACACGACTAAGTACGGAATACCTTTTTCCCGAAAAAATTTTTATGATGTACATACACCGGCAATTGGTGATTCCATAGGCAAAGGAGGATGCTTCATGACGGAAATTGGAGAAATCTTTCAAAGGATCGGCGGAAAATTGAAAGCGGATCCATCCCTGACAAAAGGGCTTGCCGCCGTCTATCAATTCCAATTCCACGATGACGGCTCGGTTTTCCAGCTGATCCTGAACGGAGAAAACAGCCGGATCGAAAAAAAGGAAGCGGAATCTCCCCAATGCACGCTCGTGATGACGAAGGAAGATTTCATCCGAATGACGGAGGGGAATTTAAACGGAACCAAGGCGTTCATGAGCGGCCGCTTGAAAATCAAAGGGGACATGGGCCTCGCCCTGAAACTGCAGGATTTGTTCGCCTCTTTCCGGAAGGCGGCCAACGGATGAGACCCGGATATGATGCGATGGGGAGGAACTGCCGTTGATCTCTTTTCAACCGACCGAAGAGCAAAGGGCGTTCGCGGAAATGGCGAAACAAGTGGCCGTGGAAAGGATCCGGCCGCAGGCAAAGGCTTTTGAAAAGGCGGGTCAAATCCCCGGAAGTTTCATTGCCGAACTGGAGGAACTCGGCTTTTTGGCCATGGAGCTGCCGGCGGAATGGCACGGCCTGGAACTTCCTTTGGCGACCCAGTCCCTCATCTGGAAAGGCCTCGCCTACGGCGATCTTGCCGTGGCGCAAAGCCTTCCCGGCGCCGGGGACGCCGCCTCGGTCCTCCGTTTCCTGCCGGATCTGGAAAAATTAAGGAGGGTCAAAGAACAGTTCGTTGCCGGAAAGGGGAAGACGATCGCCTTCATCGACGCCGGAAGCGGCCCGGAATATCCGGGGAGCCCGCTGCGGCTGGAAAAAAGGGGGAAGGGGTACCTTCTCGACGGAAGATCGGCACCGGTCAGGCTGGCCGCCTTCAGCGATTTTCTCATGGTTGCGGCGGCGGATGCATCCGGTGAAGAGTTGCTGCTGTTCCTGGAGGAAGGGGATTCATGGGAGGCGGAAGGAGGAAACGGCCGTTTGGGGCTGTCAACCGCCGGGATCGCCTCAGTCGTCTTCCGGGAGGCGGAGATCGGCGAAGGGCAAATTTTGGCGAAGGGAAGGGAAGCCCGCGAGCTCCTCGAAAAAGCAAGGACGCGGATCCGGATCCTCGAAGCCGCGAAGGAAACCGGGCTGATGGAGGCGGCGCTCGACTACGCCACGGCGTATACCGCGGAAAGGAAGGCGTTCGGGCAGGAAATCGCCAAATTCCAAGGAGTTTCCTTCCGGATCGCCGATATGGCGATCGAGTTAAGGGCGGCGGAACTCCTCGTCCTGGAAAGCGCCATGAAAGCGGAGGAAGATCCCGCCCGCGGGCAAAGCCTTGCGAATCGCGCCCTGTCCAGGGCCCACCGGGCGCTCCGATATATCACCGATTCCGCCGTGCAGCTTCTGGGCGGGCACGGATACGTCCAAGAATATCCGGTGGAAAAATGGATGCGGGATGCCCAGGCCCAGGTGATGCTGTACGGCAGGGAACGGGAGCTTCTGTTGGAGCGGGGCGAACATCTCATCGCCGGAGACAAGGGGGTGGCCGTTTCATGATTTCCTTCGAATTGTCGGAACGCCAGAAACAGATGCAGGAATTGGCCCATTGGTTTGCCGAACACGAAATCCGGCCCATCGCCATGGAGGCGGAGCGGTTAAAACAAGTCCCCGGCGATTGGCTGGAAAAGGTGAACAAAATGGGGATCCATTTAAACCCGTCTTCTTTTGCGGGAGGCAGGGGAAAAAGCGGGGGTACGAAAAAAGAGAACGAGGCGAACCGGATGGGGGTGATTGCCATGGAGGAGCTGGCCTGGGGGGATGCGGCCGTAACGTTGTCCCTCCCCGGGCCGGGGCTGGGCGGACCGCCCATCCAGACGAGCGGAACGGACGAACAAAAGGAGCGGTTTCTCTCCATCTTTACCGCCGATGAACCCCGCTGGGGCGCCTGCGCCTTGACCGAACCGGAAGCGGGATCGGACGCTTCCGCCATCCGGACGACGGCGCGGAAGACGGAAGGCGGGTATATTTTGAACGGACAAAAAATATTTATTACCAACGGCGCCCGGGCCTCCTGGGTGGTCGTGTTCGCCACGGTGGATCCCGGGCTGGGAAGGCTGGGGCAGCGGGCGTTCGTCGTCGAAAAGGGGACGAAGGGGTTCAGCGCACCGAAGATCGTGGAAAAAATGGGGCTGCGCGCCAACGAAACCGCCGAGCTGCTGTTTGAAGACTGTTTTGTCCCCGAGGAAAACCTGCTCGGGGGAGAAGCGCTTTACGAAAGGAAGGCGGCGAAAACGGCGGGCTTTCAAGTGGCGATGAAAACTTTCGACAGCACCCGGCCGATCGTCGCCGCCATGGCCGTCGGCATCGCCCGGGCCGCCTTTGAATATACCCTCGATTTGGTAAAACGGGAATTTCCGAAGCAAGGGAAATTTTATCGGCTGGCGGCCGAGCTGCTCGCCGAGGCCGAACAGGATATCGCCGCGGCCCGGCTGCTGACATGGGAAGCGGCCTGGAAGGCGGATCTCGGGATGGAAAACGCAAAAGAAGCCGCCATGTGCAAGGCCTTTGCAGGGAAAATGGCCCTGGCCGTCTGCGCGAAATGCCTGGAATTGTTGGGGCCGGCGGGGCTTCAGGATCACCCGGTGGAAAAATGGTACCGGGACGTGAAAGTGTTCGATATTTTTGAAGGGACCAACGAAATCCAGCATCTGGTCATCGCCCGGCGGCAATACGCCCCTTACCGAATCCGCGTCTGATCGGTTTTGCGTTCGAAAAACCCGGTTTTGAAAATCAAGGGGGGCGGGCAATGCGGAAAGGGGCAGCGGATCCCGCAAAGGAAACGGAATGGGCAGGAAGCATCGTTAGCGCACCTTCGGCCGGATCCGGAACCGCTGTATTAGGGAGGAACCGCGTCCTGCGCAAGGGAACCTTGTTTCTGTGCATCCGGTGCAAGTAACGCCATTTAAACCGGCGGATAACGGACGCCAAGGCATGCGTGTCGTGCCGAATAGCTTCGGAAATCCGCCGCATCGACTTGCCCGCCGCCCGTGAAAGGAGGAAAAACGTGTCCTATCAAACGCTCGAGATCCGAAAACGGGAGAAAGGGGTTGCTTGGATGATCATCAACAACCCTCCTGTCAACACCATTACCGAAACGTTGATGAACGAACTGGAGGACGCCGCCGGCCGGCTGGCCGACGATGACGCCGTCCGCGTCCTCGTTATCGCCTCGGCCCATCCGAAAATCTTCCTTGCCGGGGCCGATTTAAAGGCGATGATCGAAGACGGCGCGGCCCTTGCCGGGCAGGAGAACGGAATCGAAAAGGGCAGCGCGAGGATGCAGCGCTGTTTCCAAAAAATTGCCGAATTGCCGAAGCCGGTCATCGCCGCCATCAACGGCCATGCCTTGGGCGGAGGCTGCGAGCTCGCCTTGGCCTGCGATTTCCGCTTCATGGGGAAGGGAAAGATCGGCTTGACGGAAGTTTCCCTCGGGATCATCCCCGGAGCGGGGGGCACCCAGCGGCTGACCAAATTGCTGGGGAGGGCGAAGGCGACGGAACTGATCTTCACCGCCAAACGCCTGGAGGCGCAGGATGCCGAACGGATCGGCCTCATCCACCGGGCGGTGGAACCGGACCGGCTGGAAGAGGAAACGGAGGCGTTTGCCGAAGAATTGGCGGAAGGCGCCGTAAAAGCCATGGGTTTGGCGAAACGGGCGATAGGGGCGGCGGATCTTCCTTTGGAAGAGGGATTGGCGGCGGAGGCGAAGGCCTTTGCCGAAACCTTTCGGACGGAAGAACCGGCCATCGGATTGTCCGCCTTTTTCAATAAGGAGAAACCGCGGTTTATCTAGCCGGACACAAATGATATTCGGAAGAAGGTGGAAACATGTCTTCATGGAATGAGCTGCTAAAGGGAAGGGTTGCGGTTGTAACCGGCGCCTCCAGGGGAATCGGCCGGGCGACGGCCCTCGCCCTGGCGGAAGCCGGTGCCGATGTGGTCATAACCGATATCCTGCTGGAGTCGGACGGGGAAAGGGAAAGAACCGCCGAAAAATACGGGCCGATGGCACAAATCATGCAGAGCGCAAATGTCATCTATACGGAAAAAACAGCGAAGGAAATCCGGGAGATGGGCCGCAGGTCCATCGCCCTCAAGATGGACGTCACCGACAGGGAACAGGTCAAAGCCGTCTTCGCCAAAGTGAAGGAAGAATTCGGGAAGATTGACATTTTGGTCAACAACGCCGGAACGCTGGATCATGTGTCCCAGATCGAGGATCAAAACGATGACCTCTGGCAAAGGGACTTAAACGTCAATTTGACCGGCACTTACAATTGCACCAAAGCCGTCTGGCCCTACATGAAGGAGCAAAAATACGGAAAGATCGTCAATCTTTCATCGGTGGCGGGAACCCTCGGCGGCTTCGGACAGGCGAGCTATTCGGCGTCGAAGGGCGGCATTTTAAGCTTTACAAAAAGCATGGCCCTGGAAGGGGCCCGGCACGGCATCAACGTGAACGCCATCGTGCCGGGAATCATCGGGACGGAAGCCTTCCAGATGAACAATCCGGCGATGAACGAACGGATGATCAAACGCACCGCCTTCCGGCGGCCGGGCAGGCCGGAGGACATCGCCAATGCCGTCACCTTTTTGGCGTCGGACAAAGCCGGCTACATTACCGGTATCGGCCTGAACGTTTCCGGAGGCATCGAACTGTTTACCTTTTAAAGCCGCCTGCGCAAGCGGACCGTCTCCGGAACCGAAAAACCAATCTCAGAGAAAGGAAGTTGGCCACATGAGGGAAGTCGTCATTGTCGACGCGCTGCGAACGGCCATCGGGAAAAAGCGGGGAGCCCTTTCCGGGGTCCATCCCGTCGATTTGCTCGCTCCCGTCCTGAAAGCCCTGGTGGAGCGCAACGGGATCGATCCGATGGAAATCGACGACGTCATCGCCGGCTGTGTCACGATGACCGGCGAACAGGGAGGGAATATCGGGAGGATGGCGGTGCTGGCCAGCGGCCTCCCGGTGGACGTTCCCGCCTATTCCATCAACCGGATGTGCGGATCCAGCCAGCAGGCGATCCACTGCGCCGCCCAAGCGATTTTGGCCGGGGACAGCGATATCGTCATCGCCTGCGGGGTGGAAAGCATGTCCCGGGTGCCGATGGGAAGCGATCTGGGAGATTTCAGCGAGCAGCTTCTGGAAAAATATCAGGTCGTTCCCCAGGGGATGTCGGCGGAATGGATCGCCCAACACTGGAATTTGTCGAGGACCGAGCTCGATGAATTTTCCCTGGAGAGCCACCGGAAGGCGGCCGAGGCCACGGACAAAGGCTGGTTCCAACGGGAAATCCTGCCGCTCGCGGCAAACGGGGTGGAAGTAAAAACCGATGAAGGGATCCGCCGCGATACGAGCATGGAAAAATTGGCGGGGCTTTCCCCCTCCTTCCTTCCGGACTCGGGGGTGATCACCGCCGGCAATTCAAGCCAGATCAGCGACGGGGCAGCCGGGGTATTGCTCATGTCGAAGGAAAAGGCGGAAAAGCTCGGGCTGAAACCGAGGGCGAAGATCATCGCGCGGGCGGCCGTCGGCGTGGATCCGGTCATGATGCTGACCGGCGTCATCCCCGTGACAAGAAAGGTGTTGCAAAGGGCCGGCCTTCGCCTCGAACAGATCGACGTGATCGAAATAAACGAGGCCTTCGCCTCCGTCGTGAAGGCTTGGGAGCGGGAAATTCATCCCGACATGAAAAAGGTGAATCCCCGCGGTGGTGCCATCGCCCTCGGCCATCCTTTAGGGGCGAGCGGGGCGAGGATTTTAACGACGTTGCTCCATGCGCTGGAGGACATGGACGGCAGATACGGCCTTCAGGTGATGTGCATCGGGTTCGGCATGGCGACGGGAACGGTCATCGAACGATTATAATTCATTGGCATCTTCCCGGGAAAAATCAGCGTCACCATGGTCAAAGGCGCCCGTTAGAATCATCGGCATGTTCCCGGGAAACCCGGCTGCGCAACGGCACAAGATGCGGCTGATTGGCCATGAAGCAGCCGCACCTTCGCATGAAATCCTTTTCATAACGATCGAAAGGAATGGAGGAGATGGGAATGCGTTTTGCAAGACCAAGCACCGAGGAAGTGTTCGCCATGATCGATGCCGCCTTGAAACATGATCCGGCCGCGGCGAAGGGAAAAGAAGGGGTCTATCAATTCGACCTGCAAGGGGAGGATGGCGGCATCTTTCAGATGATCATCGATGAAAACGGCGGCAGGGCGGTGAAAGGGGCCGAGAAAGAACCGAACGTCATCTTGATCCTGGAAGCGGATCATTTTAAAGACTTGGTGGCTAAGGAATTGAACCCCACCGTCGCCTTCATGAGCGGAAAACTGAAAATTAAAGGGAATATGGGGCTCGCCTTGAAGCTGCAAACCTTGCTGAATTCGGTCAATTTTTAAGCAGTCTTGCATTCGGCGGGCGCAACCGATCTTCCTCTCGCTTATCATCCCGCCGGCTGGCGGCTTGATAAGGTCCGGGAGCGCGGGAGATTCCGGCGGACCGGCCTGCCCCTTTAAATACTTTCTGCCCGGCAATATCGAAATAGCCATCCGGGATTCCGGCGGACCGCGAGCCCCTGTGAACGGTTTTCCGACGGGAATTGATCCGAACCGTCCGTTCCGGGCGGCCGACACACCCGAAGGCCGGAAAGCAACCGCCCGCTTTATGAATCCGTCCGATTCGGGAAGAAAGGGGAATGGGAATGGCCCATGATCATTTTCAAACGGTGGAGGGCCAGTTAAATTGGAACGCTCCGATGTTCAAACTCTATGAGAAGGCAAAAAGGAACGGAAAATGGGATCCGGCGGAGATCGATTTCAGCCGCGACAAAACCGATTATGGGAAGATGACCGATGATGAAAAAATGGTCATCCTTCCCCTCATCGCATCCTTTGCCGGCGGGGAGGAGGCGGTGACCATCGATATTCTTCCCATGGTTCAGGCGCTGGCGAGGCAAGGGCGGCTGGAAGACACCCTGTATTTAACGACCTTCATGTTTGACGAGGCGAAACATACGGAACTTTTTTCCCGGTGGCAAAGGGAGATCGGCATCGGCGGCATCAATCTTTCAGCCTTTCACGGGGACAGCTACAAACGGATTTTTTACGAGGAGCTGCCGGAGCGGATGGAACGGCTGTATACGGATGATTCCCCGGAAGCAATCATCCGGGCGGCGACCATCTACAACATGGTGGTGGAAGGGATTCTGGCGGAGACCGGCTATTATTCGTTCCGGCAAATTTTTAAAAAGGCCGGTTTGTTTCCGGGGATTTTACGGGGGATCGATTATTTGAACAGGGACGAAGGGCGCCACCTTCATTTCGGGATCTACACGATTCAACGGCTGATCGCCGGCAATGAAAAAAATTTCCGGCTGTTCATCGGGGATATGGATGAATTGTGGCCCCATGCCTACGGAGTCATCGATTATCTGACGACCTTGTACGAACTGCAGATGGCCCAGGAGTGGGTGCGGTCGTCCCTCGTCTTTGACGCCGGACTCATGAGGGAATACGCGAAGAAACAGTTTGAGATCCGCAAACGCCAAGTCGAACGGGGGAGACGGTACGAAAACGCGGCCGAATTGGATGAAGCATGGGCGAGAGCGGTGGAGCGGAAAACGTCGTTTTAAGGGGGATGGGAGAGTGAAGCCGAAAAATCTTGTGGAAATGCTTGCCCGCACGGTGGAGCGTTTCCCGGAGAAAACTGCCTTCCTATGGAAAGAAAACGGGGTTTATCAAAAAATGTCGTACGGAACCTTTTGGGAAAAAATCCGCCGGGCCGCCTCCGGGTTCCGCCGCCTCGGCATCCAAGCGGATGATAAAGTGGCCATTCTTTCCAACAGCAATCCGATGTGGGGGATCACCGATTTCGCCCTGGCCAGCATCGGAGCCGTGAGCGTACCCGTTTATCCCACGCTGCCTCCCAATCAGGTCAGGCATATTTTGGAAAATGCGGACGTCCGGGCCGTGGTGGCGGAAAACGGGGTCCAACGGCAAAAGATCTTGGACAGCCAAGCGAAAGTGGATTTTATCATTACCATGTATCCCGACAGCGATTTTCATCCTTCCGTGAACGACCTCACCTTCGAACAGCTCGAAGCGATCGGAAACGAAAATTTGCTCGCCGATTGGGAAAACCTTTGGCGGGAGATCGGCCGGGACCGGCTGGCCACCATCATCCACACCTCCGGAACGACGGGAAGGCCCCTCGGCGTCATGCTGACCCATGGAAATTTTTTGTCCAACATCGAAGCGGTCAACTTTTGGCTCATCGAAATCACCCCCGATGATCTCGCCCTATCCTATTTGCCCCTGTCCCATGTCTTCGAAAGGATGGCGGGCCACTATACCCTTCTCTCCGTTGGCGTGACGATCGCCTATGCGGAAGGCATCGACAAGCTTCCGGAAAATTTGAAGGAAGTCCGGCCGACGATCATGACGAGCGTTCCGAGGTTTTTCGAGAAAGTTTATGCCAAGGTCATGGACGAAATCGAAAGGGGCAGCCCCATCAAGAAAAAAGTGTTCCAATGGGCCGTCAACGTGGGAAAGCAGAGGTACGAGCTTTATTTGCAGGCGAGGACCGACCAGCTCGTCTTGGGAGACATGATGCCGAAAAGTTTGAAAAGGAAGTGGAAGATCGCCGACAGACTGGTCTATCAAAAAGTGAAAAGGGAATTGGGCGGAAGGATCCGGGGGATGGTGTCGGGCGGCGGGACCTTGAACCGGAACATCGCCGAGTTTTTCTGGGCCATTGATTTGCCCATCCTGGAAGGCTACGGGTTGACGGAAACGGCCCCGGTCATTTCCACCAATCCGATGGTGCGCGCCAAGGCGGGGACGGTCGGGAAGGTGCTTCCCAACCTGGAAGTGAAGATCGCGCCCGACGGGGAAATCCTCGTCCGCGGCCCGAGCGTCATGAAAGGATACTATAAAAACGAACAGGCGACGGCGGAGGCCTTTGATGGGGATTGGCTGAAAACCGGGGACTTGGGCGAATTGGACGAGGACGGTTATTTAAGGATCATCGACCGGAAAAAACGGATTCTTGTCCTTTCGACAGGGAAAAACGTCGCCCCCCAACCGGTGGAAAACGCCATGAACGAAAGCCGTTACATCGAATATTCCCTTCTCGTCGGCGACAGGCGGAAATATGTGATCGCCCTGATCAAACCCGACTATGAGGAGCTTTTTTCCTGGGCGAAAAACAATGGCATCGAAGAGGAAACCTATGACGGCCTCCTCCGGCACGAGGCGGTCCAACAGCTTTTAAAAGGGGAGGTGGAAAGGCAGACCGCCCCCTTCGCCGATTTTGAAAAGCCGAAGAAACTCATCGTCGCCGCCGGGGAGTGGTCGGTGGAAAGCGGGGAACTGACGCCGAAACTTTCCATACGTTTGAACGTGGTCGAACAGAAGTATCGGTCCTGGATCGAAAGGGCTTATGCCGAAGAAGATGGAGGCAAGGAGAAGCAGCTGAAAATCGTAACGGCTTCATGACGTTTTTCTGCGATCTGCCAGATTCTCCCTTTGAAGGGCTTGTCCGTTCCAATGTCTGGGATCTTCCCCCGACGCCTTGCGAAAAGGAGAAGCTTTTCCCGTGCCGGCTTTCATGTGCCCGCATAGGAAAGAGGGGCGCGGGATATGATATGAAAAAAGAGGTGACAGCTATGGAAGATCCCAAACATACCCTTGCCTACATCCGCTCCGAACTCCTGCGGATCGAAACGATGGCCGGCACCCTCTCCGCCATCGAAAAGGAACATTTCCATCAATTGAATCGGTTCGATCAGAGGGAGCTTGCCGATCTGGCCGTCGAAGAGCAAAATGCCGCCCGCCAGCTTAATGCGATCAGGACGATCTGCCTGTCGCTTTCGCAGAAGATCGGCGAAATGCTGCAAGAAGAAGCGGGATCGGGGACCTCGGAGCGTGGAAATCATGAGGCGGTTCATTGAAAACCTGCTGCAGTCCGCCATTAACGAAACGGTGGATAAGGCCATTACGAGGGCCATCCGGGATCAATACGGGGAAAACTTGTTCGAGATGCTGCCCTCGGGCGCGAAAACCGGACCGATCAACTTGATGGAGATCGCCATGCGCGCCCATCACGGCGTGCCCGTACCCCGTCCCCTCGGAAGTCCCCTGAATTTTTCCCCTTGGGAAAAAATCCTTTTCAGCCCCGTGCACCTGTTCCGCTTTCCCGTGCCCGAACAGGTGGGGATCGATACTTCCGTAACCATCGGCCCCGCCGCAAAAAAACCGTTGACCGTTTCCATCCCGATTCTCATCGCCGGGATGTCCTTCGGCGGCGCCTTGAGCAAAAGGGCCAAAATCGCCCTGGCCAGAGCGGCTGCTTTGGCCGGGACGGCGACCAACACGGGGGAAGCGGGGCTGCTCAGGGAAGAACGGGAAGCGGCCGGCCTGTTGATCGGCCAATACAACCGGGGCGGCTGGCTGAACACCCCGGAAAAATACCGGCGGCTGGATGCGATCGAAATCCAGCTGGGCCAAGGGGCGCAAGGTTCGGCGCCGCAAAGGACGAGCGCGAAACGAATCGGCGAAGATTTCCGGAAGGTTTTCGGGTTGCGGGAAGGGGAAGACGCCGTCATCCACTCCCGTCTCCCGGGGGTGGACACGAAGGAGGCGTTCATCGGGCTGGTCAGGCGGCTGAAGGATGAAACCGGCGTTCCCGTCGGGTTAAAAATCGCCGCGACCCACCATTTGGAAAAGGAATTGCAGATCGCTCTCGAGGCGGAGGTCGATTTTGTGACGATCGACGGGGCGGAAGGGGGAACCCACGGAGGCGCCCCCATTTTGCAGGATGATGTCGGCCTGCCGACATTGTATGGAATTGCGCGGGCGGCGGAATTTTTGGCCAAAAAGGGAGGAACCGGAAAAGTCAGCCTGCTCGCCGCAGGGGGACTGGTCACCCCGGGGAGGATGCTGAAAGCCATCGCCCTCGGGGCGGATGCGGTCTATATCGGGACGGCCGCGATCATGGCCATGATCGGCGACCAGATCGTCGAAACCCTTCCCTTCGAGCCGCCGACGAGCCTGGTCGTCTACGACGGAAAGATGACCGATCAGCTCGATGTCGAAAAAAGCGCGAAAAACCTTTTCCGGTTTTTGAATGCCTGCGTCATGGAAATGGAAGCCGTAGCCGTGACCCTCGGGAAGACCTCATTGGCCGATATCGCCAAATCCGACCTGTGCACCTTGGATCCTTTTATCGCCAAGGCGGCGGGAATTCCCTTTGGAATGGTTGCTCCCGAGCGGCAGGATGATTTTTTCGAAGGGACGGATTACCTTTTTCCGGCTCCCCGGGCGGAGCGGGAAGGCGGGCAACATTTCCTTCAATGAGGAAAAGGCGGCCGGAACGGCCGGCGGCCCGTATGGCCCGCTCTTGTCGAACCGCCGGATGAAATGAGAAAATGGGATTGAAACGGCTTCGGCCCGGAAATCAAAGGGCTGGGGCCGTTTGTTTGTTTGCGAAGCGGCCTGGCCGGGGCGCGTTTCCGGGAAGGGAACCGGGGTGCCGGTCCGCCTGCCTTTTCCCTTTACTTTTTCACCGGCACCTATGAACATGTGGTTTTGAAAGAAAAGGAGCTTTCCGTGAAAAGGCTAACGATCATATTTTGTTTACCGGAAATCACTTGAAAAAATGCGAGAATATCATGACGACTACCGCCTACATGTACGGGGTTTTCAATTCCCGCATTTCCGCCGGCAACATCAATTTCAACAAAATGATGACGAATACGAGAAATCCTTTGAACATCCTGAAAACTTCCGGGCAAAGGATTTGCGTCCGGATCCGCGGGATTTACCGCCTGCTCGCAATGCCTTCCCTGTTTGAAATCGGGTTTTACGTCCGCTGGTATTATAAGACGGATGACGATCTCATCATCATCACCAATTATGCGTCATCCGCCGGTCCGGAAATCCGTTTGGAATGCCGGTCGGAAGAGGGGAAAAGCTATTCCTTTCTCGCAACCGGCCAGATTTCCATGGGGCCCAATGATTATGAGCATCCCTTCACCATCCGCCAGGAAGGGAATGCCTTCACGATCCGCCGGGTGAAAAGTCGCCCTGCCGGGAGGTTTATCCGGATTTGTGCTACCGGATGAAGCTCGCCGGGGCCGAATTCCGCTTGGCCGGCGGGCGGATCTTTCTGGAGGGGGCCTGGGGGATCCCGCCTCCCTGGCGGTTTTGGCGTTTTTTGCAACGAGCAGCTGGGAAATGGCCATTCAAGGGTGCTTGTACGGGGAAGACCGGCCCTTTGCGGAACGGGAACTGGATCGGGAGAAGGAAAATTTCCGGACCTTTTTCCGGAAAACGATGAAAAGGTTCCGCCTGTCGAAAAGGGGAAAGATGACCCGTGATTTGAGCAAATTGAACATCATCGCCTGGTGGTATACCCACAATATGTTCGTCCATTACCGGGTTCCCCGCGGGCTGGAGCAATACGGCGGCGCCGCTTGGAACGCGGGATGTCTGCCGGGGCCGGCGGAATATATGCTGGCCACGCAAAAAGCTTGCCTATTACGGAAATGGTCCCGGGTTTCCTCCGTTTTCAGTCGGCCGGCGAAGTGGAGTACATGCTCCATTCGAAAGAAGAAAAGACGGGGATTTCGTATCCGGCTGATCCCGATGACGGGGGGATCATCAGCGAAAATTTACCAAGGGGGAGGCGGCAGCCCACGAAAGGGTGATCCGCGAACATCTTTCCTTCCCCGACGGCGTCCGGCTGATGAACCGGCCCGCGAAATATAAAGGGCGGAGTCAGCACCTATTTTCAGCGGGCGGAACAGGCGGCCAACTTCGGCCGGGAGATCGGCCTGCAATATGTCCATGCCCGCATCCGTTCCATCGAAGCCTTGGCCAAGCTGGGAAGGGGCGAACAATTGTGGAAAGCCCTGTTCGTCATTAACCCGGTCGGCATCCGGGAAGCCGTGCCCAACGCCGCCATTCGGCAAAGCAACACGTGCTTCAGCAGTTCGGACGGGGATTTTCCACCCGTTACGAAGCGGGAAAGAGATTTGCGGAACTGGGCACCGGAAAGGTTCCCGTGAAAGGGGCTGGCGCATTTATTCAAGCGGGCCCGGGATCTTTATGAATCGATCGCCGACTGCCTGGGGATCCGCTTTTCGGATGGCGACCTGATCGTCGATCCGGTATTGCCGAAACATTTGGACGGATTGGAATTTTCCTTCGGAATCATGGAAAAACCGGCAGTTTTTGTTTATCATTTAAATGAGGAAAAAACTTGGAAAAATCTTCGTCAACGGAAGGCAAGTGGAGGGGAAGAGACTGGCGAATCCTTACCGGGAGGCCGGCCTCCGCGTGCCGTTTGCCCAGCTGGAACCCCTTTTGCAGGAAGGGGGCATCACGATCGAGATATGGTTTGCTGAAACCGCCGGTCGTCCTTGCCGCGCCGGGTTTTCTCCGGCGCGCTTCGCTTGCCCTTTCCTGGCCGAAAGGGTTCTTTTTTCCCGGCCTGCCCGGGGGTTCCGCAAGACGGTTCCCGGGAGGTTTGCCGGATGCGGAAAGGGAGGACAGGTGCAGCCGGCAGAGAAATTGAGATGAAGGTGAGAAGGTTATGGTCAGCATTAAAGATATCGCGAAAAAAGCGGGCGTTTCCATTTCCACCGTATCTTACGCCTTGAACGGCAGCTCGAAGGTCACCGAAGAAACGGCGGAAAAAATTTTGGCCATCGCCAAGGAATTGAACTACGTCCCGAATGCGGCCGCCCGTTCGTTGAAAAAGCGGGAAACGAACATCATCGGGGCCTTTTTGACCGACTACAGCGGGGCATTTTACGGCCAGCTGCTGGAAGGCATGCTGCAGGCGCTGGGGGACAACGGCTACGAATTGATCGTCTGCAGCGGAAAACAATCCCACCGGTTTTTGCCCGAACGGATGATTGACGGAGCGATCATTTTGGATCAAACCTTTCCGAGCGAGGAACTGATCCGATATGCGGACCGGGGCCATAAGATCGTCGTCCTTGACCGGGAATTGAATCACCCCAACATCCGCCAGGTTTTGCTGGACAATCAGGCCGGAGCCACGTTGGCCGTCGATTATCTGATCGATAAGGGCCATAACCGGATTTATGTCGTAACCGGCCCCGAAGGATCCTACGATGCCAACCAGCGTTTGGAGGCGGCAAGGCAGACGGTGGGCCGCCATCCCCATCTCATCTACAAGGAAATCCGGGGCGATTTCCGAAAATCCTCCGGGGAGCGGGCGGCGGAACAAATTGTCAAGGAATACCAAGGGCCGGTTGGGGTTTTTTGCCTGAACGACGAAATGGCCATCGGGATGTACAATTATTTGTCGCAAACCGAATACCGGGTCGGGGAGCATGTGCACATCATCGGTTTCGACAATATCGAACTTGCCCGGTATATCCAGCCGCGGCTTGCGACGATCGATTTTTCCGAAAGAAAATGGGGCGCGGTCGCCTCGGAAAAACTGCTGCAGCTTTTGCACAACGAACCGGTCGAGAACGAGCGGATTTCTGTGACGTTGATCGAAGGGAATTCCGTGAGGAAAATCTGAAACCCGAAATTTTCCCTCCCCCTAATTTCCCGCGTTTCCGCCGGATCCCGCGGAATTCGCTCTTGAAAAAAGAGGCGTTGCCCTGTAAAATTTTTGCAGGCGAATCGGAGCATTTGAATGCCCCCCCGGGATCAGGAGGAGAAGCTAGTGAAAATTAACGGCTTGAATCATCTGTTGTTTTCCGTTTCCGATCTGGAACGATCCATTCGGTTTTATCAGAAGGTTTTCGGTGCGAAACTGCTGGTGAAGGGCCGCAAGAAAGCTTATTTCGACCTGAGCGGGATTTGGCTCGCCCTCAATGAGGAAAAGGATATTCCCAGGAACGAAATCCGCCATTCCTATACCCATATCGCTTTTTCCGTCGACGAGAAGGATTTCGACGGGATCGTGGAAAAATTAAAGGAATGGGGCGTGAACATCCTGCCCGGGAGGGAGCGGGACGAACGGGATAAACCCTCGGTCTACTTTACCGACCCGGACGGCCATAAATTCGAATTTCACACGGGGACATTGGCGGACCGGTTGGCCTATTACAGGGAAGAAAAGAAACATATGATTTTTTACGATTAAGGCGTTCCGCGAAAAAGCAGCTTTTCCCGGAGGGCGCGAAATGGAAGGAGCTTTCCCGGCCAAAAAGGACGGAAAGTTTTTCCGCCCGTCCGGCGGCTTTTCGCGGAAAACCTTTCCGCGTGCATTTTGCCGTTTGACGAGCCGGAACATTTTCATGGGGAGGGGGGATCGCCCGTGTCCAATCACGCAGGCACCAATACGGGCGCAAATACGGAAGAAAATGTGAAGGAAATGTTGGACAAAAAGGATTACGACCAGGCGAGAAGGATCCTTCTCGAACTGCTTGAGCGGAAACCGGATGATCCCGAGCTGAATTTTTTTTGCGGTTCCGTCCACGATACCCTCGGATTGGAGAGGGACGCCGTCCGTTTTTATGAGAAGGCCCTGAAAAACCGGATCAAAGGGGTGCTCCGGGAAAAGGCCTTTATCCAATTGGGGAGCAGCTACCGGTCGATCGGCCTTTATGAAATGGCCAAAAGGACGCTGATGCAAGGGTTGAAGGAATTTCCCGAGAACGGGGCCATGAAAGCCTTTTTGGCCATGACCCTCTACAACTTGAATGAAAACAGGGCCGCCGTCTCCCTGCTGCTCGACGCCTTGCTCAGCTCGGCCGGGGACAAGTGGATCAACGAATACCGCCGGGCGTTAAAGTTTTATTCGGAAAATTTGGACGAAACATGGTAAGGAATGGCCCATCGGTCGGCCGGACGGGCCACTTCCCGGATGAAATTTGTAAACGATTTCTATAAATTTAAGAGAATACGCCCTTTTCCGCCTTTGGCGGAAAAGGGCGCGCGCCGGGCGGACCGTGTGGCGTCGGGTTTCCGGGCCGGATCTTGACGCGGGAACGGCCGCCGGATGCCTTCACTCGTTTTTCTTCAAGGCCTCCTTCAACAAATCCCCCAATGAAATGCCGAAGGATTCCTCCTTTTTCGCGTATTTTGCCAATAATCTTCTTTCTTCCCGTTTGTCCAGAACCGGTTTTTGGTCCTCCGCCTTTTCCACGATGTTGCATAGGCGGCATTGGAAGTAGGGGCCCGCTTTGCCCTGATGGATTTCCATTCTTCGATGGCATTGGGGGCAGCGCCGGTTGGAAAGGACCGGATCCTTCCGTTTCCGGAAGGAACATTCCCGGTTGGAGCAGACGAGGATTTTCCCTTCTTTCGTGTTCCGCTCTTTCAGGAAAGACCCGCATTCCGGGCATTTGGAACCGGTCAAGTTATAGGCCCGGTACGTTTTGCTGCTGGTTTTGATTTCCTCCACCAATTTCCGGGTCTCTTTGCGGATGTTTTGCAGGAAGGTTTCCGGATCCGCCTCTCCCCGGGCGATTTTCTCCAGTTCCTTTTCCCATTTGGCCGTAAGGGCCGGTGACTTCAATTCCTCGTTCACCAGGCTGATGAGCTGCTTGCCCTTCGCCGTCGGATGGAACCTTCCGTTTTTCCTCTCCACCGTCTCCGTCTCGAGAAGGCGTTCAATGATTTCCGCCCGCGTCGCCGGCGTTCCGAGCCCGTATTTTTCCATCAGGGCGAGAAGATCCGCTTCCGTATAACGTTCCGGCGGTTCCGTCAGCTTTTCCGCGAGTTCGCTGTTTTTCACCGGGAACTTTGCCCCTTGGGAAATCCCGGAGAATTTCTCCCCGTCCGTTTCGGCATCTTTCCCGGTTATTTTTTTAAATCCCGGATCCAATACCACTTTTTCCGCCGCCGAAAACCGTTCGCCGTTCACGTCGAATTGGACGCGGACCGTTTCGTATCGGTACGGGGGATAGAAGAGGGCAAGAAACCGGCGGACGACGAGATCGTAAATCTTCCGCTCATCCGCGGACAATTCTTCGATGCGGACCCGCTCTTCCGTCGGAATGATTCCGTGATGGTCCGTTACCTTTTCGTTGTTGAAGACCCGCTTGGCCAACACCTTTCCGCGATTGGCGAGGGCGGGTTTCACTTCCTCCCGGTAAGCCGGTTCGACGGCCTGGAGGCGTTCCGCCAACGTCTTTTCCAAATCCGCCGTTAAATACCGGGAATCGGTGCGGGGATAGGTCACCAGTTTATGGACTTCGTACAGCCTTTGCAACACGTTCAGCGTTTTTTTGGCGGTAAAGCCGAAGATTTTGTTCGCGTCCCGCTGCAGTTCGTTCAAATCGTAAGGGAGGGGTTGCTGTTCGGTCTTTGCCTTTCTTTCGACGGACACGGCGGTCGCCGTCGCCCCCTTTGTTTTCGCCAAAATCTCCTTCGCCTTTTCCTCGGAAAAGATCCGACCGTCTCCCTTCCCTTCCCAGTAGGCGGAAAAGGGCCCGATATCCGCGCGGATTTTCCAATAGGGCTCCGGGACGAACCGCTGGATTTGGCTTTCCCTTTCGATGATCATGGCCAAGGTCGGGGTTTGCACCCTTCCCGCCGACAGCGGGTCGTTGTATTTGGTCGTGAGCGCCCGCGACACGTTGAGGCCGATGAGCCAATCGGCCTCGGCGCGGCATACGGCCGAGTGGTACAGATTTTCGAATTCCTTTCCCGGACGCAGGCGGGCAAACCCTTCCCGGATCGCCCGGTCGGTAACGGAGGAGATCCAGAGCCGTTTGACCGTTTTTTTGCAGCGGGCTTTTTCCAAGATCCACCGGGCGACGAGTTCCCCCTCCCTGCCGGCGTCGGTGGCGATGATGACTTCCTTTATGTCGTTCCGTTTGAGGAGGTTTTCGATGGCCTTGAACTGATGGCTCGTTTCCCGGATCACCTTCAATTCCATTTTTCTCGGGATGATCGGCAGATCTTCCAGCCGCCACGTTTTATATTTTGGATCGTAATGTTCCGGCATTTTCAATTCCACCAGATGGCCGAGGGCCCAGGTGACGACGTACCGGTTTCCTTCGATATAGCCTTTCTTTGCGTCCCGAACGTTCAGCACCCGGGCGATCTCCCGGGCCACGCTCGGTTTCTCGGCAAGAACTAGGGATTTCATACAGACTCCTTTCTTTTTGCGAAAAATTTTCCGGTCCGTAAAGTCCGCTCTTTTATCAGTATAACGGAAACGGGCGGTTCTGTAACCCGTCGCGCCTCATATTTTCCCGCCCGCAAGAATAGGATAATACGGGGCAAGCCGTTGGAAAGCCCCGATTCGGTTCGGCCGGATTTTCCGTAAACCGCCGGGCGGATCGGGGAGCCAAGCGGTTTGCTTTTCCCCCGGCGGCGTAGCTGAAGCCTCCATATTGCGGGATAAACGGGGGCGGACCCAGTCCGAAAAGGGAAGGCCGGCACATCCCGGTTCTTCCGAAATCGCCGGCCGAAATTTTTTATCATCGGACGACCGCTCAAAAAAGGCGGGGCCCGTCCGAAATATCCGGGTGATCGCTATGAAGATAAACCGTCCTTTTCCATTCCAGAAGGATTTCGTCCTTTTGCTTATTTTCGTATCCTCATTCCTTGTTGTTTTTTCATTCCACGGCTTTTTTTCGGGGAAAGAACCGGGACAAGACAGGGATGGGGGACAGGGGGAAGAATCCGTCCGGACGGCGGCCGTCGGGGAGGATGCGGAAGAAGGTCCGGAAGTGGGGAAGCGGGCCCCGGATTTCCAATTGCCGGCGCTGTCGGGCGGGCGGATCCGGCTTTCGGATTACCGCGGGAAAAGGGTGGTCTTAAATTTCTGGGCTTCATGGTGCGGCCCGTGCCGGGAGGAAATGCCGGCAATGGCGGAGTTTTACGGGAAAAGGCGGGGCGGCGGCGTGGAAATTTTGGCCGTCAACATGACCTTTTCCGAAAGGAACCGCCTAGCGGTGGAAGAATTTGCCCGGGAAGGGGGCTTCACCTTTCCGATCTTGCTCGATGAGAAGGAAGCGGCTGCCGATTTGTACCGTATCATCACGATCCCGACAACCTATTTTTTGAATGAGGAAGGGATCATCACCGGGATCCGGATCGGCCCGCTGGATAAAAAAATATTGGAAGACTTCGGCGAAGGCGGAAAATAAGCGGACCGGTTTTCCGGCGGATGGGGGACCCGGGCAAGGGGTCCATCCTTCTCGGGGCTGCGGTCCGCAAGGGAAGCCGTGGGGCGGGGAATCCCTCGAAGGGAACGGATCCTCTTTCTGTTTATGATTCGAAAGGCGGCGGAACCCGGCATCTCCGGGGCCGGTTTTTCGGCGTCATATCCGCCCCTTTTCCTTCTTCGGCCAAACGAAATAGGACAGGGTAATGATCAGGTCGATGGCCAACACGATGGTCCACACCCTCATGATCCCGACCAGTTCGGAAGTCCGTTCGAAATCGCCGACGAACAAAACCGTTGCGGCGATGAGGCTTCCCCCGATGCAGTAGGCGAGAAGGTGGCGCAGCCACCCTATCAAATTCGCCTTGGCGAATTCCAGTCCGAATAAATCCTTTTCTTTCTCTCCCGTTTTCAATACGCGGATGCGGAATTGGCGGTCCGCCCAGCGGATCATATTCTTTCCGAAACCTACGGAGACGCCGATATAAACCGCCGCCAATCCGTGTCCGATATTGGATTTGGCGCCATGATACAGGTCGATCGCGGATACGGCCAAAAGTAGCAGATCCACCAACGGGGTCAGCGCGAGCAGCACCAATCCGAGCTTTTTCCTATTCAAAAGATAACGGGCCGCCAGCCCGAGAATGATCAATACCCAGAAGCCGATTTCACAGGCGATGATGATCCAGATAATCCAGTTCATTTCTCTCCCCCTTTTGGTTTTGAAGTTACAAAAAGAATATATCACACGGTTTTATTTAGTACAACCGTATTAAAAAAATAGGTTATAATAAAACTATGCCGAAGATCGTGGATCATGAACAAAGGAAAGAACGGATCGCCGAGGCGTGCTGGCGGGTGATCTTGAAGAGGGGCATGAAGGGGGCGACGGTCCGAAACATCGCCAAGGAAGCCGGCCTTTCTCCGGGTTCGTTGCGCCATTACTTTTCTTCCCAGGGCGACTTGTATCTGTATGCGATGAACCTGGTGAAGGAAAGGGTCCGGAAACGGATGGAAAAAATCGCTTTCAGCCCCTTGCCGGCAAAGGAAAAAATGGTCCGGCTCCTTTCGGAACTGTTGCCGCTGAATACGGAAACCCACGCGGAAATGGAGGTGTGGCTGCATTTTATCTTTCATTTTTACGGCAGGGAGGGAGCCGTGGATGGCGGCGTCCGGTCGGCCATTCAAGCGATCATGGACGGCTTGGAAACCTATCGGCTGCTGAAGGAAGGCATTGATAAAGAGTTGGAGACGGAAAGGCTGTACGCCCTGATCGACGGTTTGGCCCTGCATAAATTGCTGGAGGGCGGGCGCTTATCCGATCAAAAGCTCATTGAAATCTTGAAATCCCACATCGATTCGATCGTAAAGGATGAGCGGGACGCGGGTGGAGCCGGCGGTGAAAGGATTCGGGAAGAGGACCGGTAAAAATCTCCGGTTCCGTCCGTGAACATTCCGCATCCGCCGGCAAGGGCGCACCGGGATCCGAGAATTTTTGCTTTCCATATTGACAACGGAAACGGACGGATGGTAAACTCATAAAAGCTATTGGAAAATTTTAATTAGTGGGAAAAACGTTAAGAAGGGAGGGCTGCACCATGCGAAATCGAATCTTTGCCATTTCAAAAAACGGATTATTTGCAGCTGCAGCCCGCCCTGTGCGCATTTGAAAGACGGGAAAGTTTCCCGTCCGAATAGGGGAACCGGTATCCCCCGACAGGATCCGATCCTGGTTCCGGGCGTGGCTGCAGGATAGTGCCGCGCCCTTTTTAGAGGCATAGTATGTCCTCGAAAAGAGGCGTACTATGCCTTTTTGCGTTTTCAGGGCGGAGTTTCCCGAAAAGGGGGTTTTTCGAATGGAACCATAATGCGGCAGCCGATGGAACGGGCACGGCTTTGCCCGAACGGCGCCGGGGGAGGGACCGTCCCTTGTTCCCGCGCCGGGGCGTCCCGCAAGCATTCGATTCGGTGTAAAGGGGAATCACGTATGTTTCAAGTGTTGAAAAAACTGAAATGGTTTTTTGTGGAAAACCGGAGCCGGTATATCGCCGCCATCTCTCTTTTGCTCATCGTCAATCTTTTGGAGATCGTCGCACCAGCGGTGATCGGAGAGGCGGTGGACGGCATCATCGATCATGCGATGACCTTCCGACTTCTGGCGTTTTATTTGGCATTGTTGATCATTTTAAACATCACGCTCTATATCTTGACCTATTTCTGGCAGTATTTGCTGTTCGGCGGGGCGACGATTTTGGAGAAAACCTTGAGAAGCCGATTGATGAAACATTTCTTGAAAATGTCCCCGGCCTTTTACGCGAGAAACTCGACCGGCGATTTGATGGCCAGGGCGACGAACGATTTGAAGGCCGTTTCGGAAACGGCGGGTTTCGGCATCTTGACGTTGGTCGATTCGACCATGTACATGGGAACGATTCTCCTCGCCATGGGGTTTCTTATCTCTTGGAAATTGACCCTTGCCGCCGTTCTCCCTCTGCCTTTATTGGCCTATTTCCTGAAACGGCTGGGCGACAAGATCCATGCCCATTATATGGCGGCCCAGGACGCCTTCGGGGAAATGAATGATTACGTGCTGGAGACGGTGGCCGGGGTAAGGGTCGTCCGCGCCTTTAACCGGGAGAAAAACGAAATCGGAAAATTCCGGGGAATGACGGAGGCCGTCTTCCGGAAAAACATGCTCGTCGAAAAGATCGACGCCTATTTTTTCCCGATCACGAACATCTTGAACGGCTTAAGCTTTTGCATCGGCCTTTCCTACGGGATCTACCTGGTCATGCGGCAGGAAATTTCCCTGGGCGACCTCGTTTCCTTCCATGTTTATTTGGGGATGCTGAATTGGCCGGTATACGCCGTCGGGGAATTGATCAACGTTATGCAGCGGGGGAACGCCTCCCTCGACCGGGTGCTGGAAACGTTGAATGAAAAAGAGGATGTCCGGGATCCCGACAACGCCAAAAGGCTGGACGGAATCGATTCTGTCCGATTCGATGATTTCTCCTTCCAATACCCGGGCACGGAGCGGAAGGCCTTGGACAATATCAACGTCCTCGTCCGGAAGGGGGCGACGATCGGAATCGTGGGGAAAACGGGCAGCGGAAAAACGACCCTGAACCGGCAGATTTTGCGCGAATATCCCGCCGGAAGGGGCGGGCTGACGATCGGGGAAGATCCGATCGAGGAAATCATGAAAAAAGAGATCCGGGAAAAAATCGGCTATGTTCCCCAGGATCATTTCCTCTTTTCCAAAACCGTCAGGGAAAATATCCTGTTCGGAAACGAAGGGGCGGGCGAAGAGGAGCTGGAGAAAGCCATCCGGCTCGCCGCTTTGGACAAGGACATCGAATTTTTGCCCAACGGCCTCGACACCCTGGTGGGCGAAAGGGGCGTCGCCTTGTCCGGCGGGCAGAAGCAAAGGATTTCCATCGCCCGGGCCTTGATCAAAAATCCGGAACTGCTCATATTGGATGACGCCCTGTCGGCGGTCGACGCGAAAACGGAGGCAAGGATCATCGAAAATTTAAGAAGGGAAAGGCAAGGGAAAACGACGATCATTTGTTCCCACCGCCTTTCCGCCGTCGAGCACGCCCATTGGATCATCGTTCTGGAGGACGGAAAAATCATCGAAGAAGGCACCCATGAAGATTTGCTGAAAAAGAACGGCTGGTATAAGGAACAGTACGAGCGCCAGCAGCTCTTGCGGCGCGACGAGGAGGAGGTGGCCGGAGTTGACCGGTAGACGTTTGTTCCGCTATGCGCTCCAATTGAAAAAAACGCTGCTTTCCGCCCTCTTGTTTCTCGCGATTGCCGTCGGCTGCGATGTGGCCGCCCCCTTCGTGGCCAAAACATTGATTGACCGCCATATCTTGGGGGTGGACGGTTATTGGGTGAAGACGGACGAAAGGAAGGGGGCCGCCTTTTTTGAAGGAGATTATTACCGGAAGGTCCGGGATCCCGAAGGAAAGGGAATGGAAGAGGGGGCGGCCACCCTTCTGCAGATCGGGAAAAGCTTTTATTTCGTTCCGGATTTGATTCCGCCGGAGGCAAAAAAACAGGTGAAAGACGGAAGGCTGGTCGTTCAAGCGGAAGGGACGGAAAAAACCTATCCCGCGGAAAAACTTACGGCAAAGGAAATGATGGGGTTTTACCGGCCGGAATTTCCGGCGATCGCCCTTTTCATCCTGGGCTATTTCGCTTTGTTCGCCCTTTCCGGGCTGTTTCATTTCGGCGAATATTACTTTTTGCAAAAAACGGCAAACCGGATTATTCAAAGAATGCGCAACGAGGCCTTTGAAAAGATCCAAACCTTGCCCATTTCCTATTTTGACAGCTCCCCCGCGGGGAAGATCGTGGCCCGGATCACCAACGATACGGAGGCGATCCGCACCCTTTATGTCACCGTTCTTTCCAATTTCGTCAACGGGTTCATTACCCTTTCCGGGATCTATGCCGCCATGTTTTTCCTGGACAAGAAACTCGCGGCCATGTTTTTGGCCGTGATCCCGGTCGTATTTTTGTGGATGATCCTTTACCGAAAATTCGCCTCCCGCTACAACCGGGCCATCCGTTCGAAAAACAGCGAGATCAACGCGATGCTGAACGAATCCATTCAAGGGATGGCGATCATCCAAGCATTCAACCGGGAAAAGCGGCAGGAGGAAGAGTTCGAAAAATTAAACGACGCCCATTTCCGCTACCGGAACAAATTGCTGTCGATCAATTCCCTGTCTTCCCACAACCTGACCGGGCTGATCCGGGGGATCGTCCTCTTCGCCTTCATTTGGTATTTCGGATTCCAATCCTTGCATCTGGACGCGGCCGTCACCGTCGGAACCCTGTATGCCTTCGTCGACTACATCAACCGTCTGTTTTATCCGATCGGCAACATCGTCAACCAGTTTGCCAACCTGGACCAGGCGATGGTGGCCGGGGAGCGCCTGTTCCGGCTTTTGGACGAGAAGGGCGAGCCCCTGTCCGATGAAAGGATTCCCCGCTATCGGGGGAATGTCCGCTTTGAACATGTCTATTTCGGTTACGAGGACGGGAAAGACATTTTGCAGGACATCGATTTTGAAGTCCGGCACGGGCAGACGGTGGCCCTCGTCGGCCATACCGGTTCGGGGAAAAGTTCGATCGTGAATTTGCTGTTCCGCTTCTACGATTGCAAAAGCGGCGCGATCTACGTGGACGGGAAGGATATCCGGACCATCCCCCGCCAGGCTTTGCGGGAACATATGGCGATCGTCCTTCAGGACCCGTATTTGTTTAAAGGGACGATCTACTCCAATATTTCCTTGAACGATCCCCGGATTACGAAGGAAGATGCCGCCAGGGCATTGAAAGCCGTCGGCGGAGAAGGCATTTTTAAACATTTGGCCAAGGGGCTCGATGAACCGGTCAATGAAAAGGGGAGCACCCTTTCCGCGGGCGAACGCCAGCTGATCTCCTTCGCCCGGGCGTTGGCTTTCAACCCGGCGATCCTGATCTTGGACGAAGCCACGTCGAACATCGATACGGAGACGGAAGCGATCATTCAAAGGGCGATGGATGTCGTGAAAGCGGGAAGAACGACCTTCATCATCGCCCACCGGCTTTCCACGGTGAAAAACGCCGATTTGATCCTCGTCTTGAAACGGGGAAGGATCGTGGAACGGGGGAACCATGAAGAGCTGATGGCGAAAAAGGGCATCTACTATCAGCTGTACAAGCTGCAGCATCATTCGCAAGGGGGTTGATGGGAGTGGAAAGGGGACGGATCGGCGGAACCGTTGAAGGAGCCGCGCGGCAAAAAGACCCGCCCCCGCGGGCGGGTCTTCCGATTTTTCATCCGTTTCCGCCGGCTTTTTCCCCTTCCAATATCCAAACGTAGGGGTTCATCCTCATAAAACGGACGCGGAACCCGTTCCCTTCGAAGACGGAGGTGAGGAACGGGATCGTGGTGTAATATTCCGTTTTCAAATCTTCCGCCAACCGGAAAAACCCGTTTTCTTCCGCCTCCCGGATGGCCTTTTGTTTGTCTTCTTCGCTCGGAAACATCGTGTCGGCGAAGACGATTTTCCCGCCCGGTTTCAGCAGGGCGGCGTATTTTTCCACGGCGAGCCGCTTTTCCCCGTCGGTCAAATGGTGGAAGGCGTAGGAGGAGACGATGGCGTCCACCTTTTCCGCCGGGACGGGGAAATCCAAAAAATCGCCGTCAAACAGGCGGAAATTCCCCTTCACTTTTTTCATGGCCAATTTCCGCATGTTTGTGGAAGGTTCGATGCCGATGACTTTCGCCCCCTTTTGCAGGAGGCGCATCGTCAGATTCCCGGTGCCGATCCCGAACTCCAGCACCGTGCCGCCGACCTTATCGGCGACGGCGCTTAAAATCTTCTCATATCCGGAAAAAACCTGTTGATACTCTTCGTCGCTGCCTCGCACCGTATCGTCGTAAACGGCTGCCCATTCATCAAACAGCCTGTCAAATTCCCTTCCCATCGCAAATCCCCTTCATTATGATTATTCTTATCAACATACTATGAAATATGGCGGGAAAAAGAGAGCGGAAACCATTTAAATTTTGACATGGCCCCGATAAAAGAATACTATACTTATAGGAATTATAACTTTTTCTGGGGTGAGATGACAATGAAAAAGGATCGGCTGAATGTGGAAAGCTTCCATTTGGACCATACGAAGGTGAAGGCCCCCTATGTCCGCCTCGCGGACGTAAAGACGGGGAAAAACGGGGATAAAATTTACAAATACGACGTTCGTTTTTGCCAGCCGAACAAGGAGCATATGGAAATGCCCGCCCTCCATTCCCTGGAGCATCTGATGGCCGAGCGTATCCGCGATCATCATCCGGACGTCTTCGACGTGAGCCCCATGGGCTGCCAAACGGGCTTCTACGTGTCCATCATCAATGACGGCGATTATGAAGGCTTCCTGCGGGTTTTGGAAAAAACGCTGACGGACGTACTAAACGCCGAGGAGGTTCCCGCCTGCAACGAGATCCAATGCGGAAACGCGGCGAGCCACAGCCTGGAAGGGGCGAAGAAACTGGCGAAAAAAATGCTCGATCATCGGGACGAATGGACGCAAGTTTTTGCGGAATGAAAACGAGGGGATTCGATGAAATACTATCATGATGTCCGTGAATTGGTCGGGAGAACGCCGCTGGTCAAAATCAACCGCCACCCTTTTGCCGGCAAAGTCCGGATCTTCGCCAAGCTGGAATATTTGAACCCCGGGGGAAGCGTGAAAGACCGGCTGGGCCGGTATCTATTGCAGAAGGCCTTGGAAAGCGGGAAGATCGATGAAAACGGGACGATCATCGAACCGACGGCGGGAAACACGGGGATCGGCCTGGCGCTGGCCGCCGCGGGGACGAATGTGAAAGTCATCTGCGTCGTCCCGGAAAAATTCAGCATCGAAAAACAGGAACTGATGCGCGCCCTCGGGGCGACGGTGATCAATACGCCCACCGAACTCGGCATGCAGGGGGCGATCGAAAAGGCGAAACAGCTGCTGAAAGAGATCCCCAACTCCTATTGCCCCAACCAGTTTGAAAATCCGTGGAACCCGGAAACCTATTACGAGACGATGGGCCCGGAAATCGTCGAAGAATTGGACGGGAAAATCGATGTATTCGTGGCCGGCGCCGGGAGCGGAGGCACATTCACGGGGACGGCGAAATATTTGAAGGAAAAAATCCCCGGGATCCGGACGGTCATCGTCGAACCGCAAGGGTCGATCCTGAACGGCGGGGAACCCGGGCCCCATAAAACGGAGGGGATCGGTGTGGAGAAGATCCCGCCGTTCCTGGACAAATCCCTGATGGATGCCATCTATACCATTCCCGACCGGTCGGCCTTTGCCAGGGTAAAGGAACTGGCCAAAAACGAAGGCCTCCTGGTCGGCAGTTCATCCGGCGCGGCCTTCGACGCCGCCCTCCAGGAGGCGGCGAAGGCGAAGGAAGATGCGGTCATCGTCACGGTTTTTCCCGATTCCAGCGAAAGGTATTTGTCGAAAGGCATTTATAAGGAGGAAGGCATTTGAAGAAAAAAACGTTGATGATCCATGGCGGGATCCCCCGGGATCCCCATACCGGCGCGGTATCGGTCCCCGTTACCCGGGCGAGCACCTTCAAGCAGAACGGGGTCGGAAATTTCCTTTATGAATATGCCCGGACGAAAAACCCGACGCGGGAAGCGCTGGAGGAACTGGTAAAGGATCTGGAAGGCGGGGTGGCCGGATTCGCGTTCGCCTCCGGCATGGCCGCCATTTCTTCCGTCATGCACTTGTTCAAGGCGGGAGACCATCTGATTTTTACCGATGATGTGTACGGCGGCACCTTCCGGTTGATGGCGAAGGTGCTGAACCGGTTTTCGCTCGATGTCTCTTTCGTGGATACGAGCGATCCGAACCAAATCGAGGCCGCCTTGAAGGAAAACACGAAGGCGATCTACATCGAAACTCCGACCAATCCTTTGCTGAAGATCACCGATATCCGGGCGGTCAGCGAAATCGCGAAAAGGCGCGGCCTGTTGTTGATCGTCGACAACACCTTCAGCACCCCCTATTGGCAAAATCCCCTTCAGCTCGGCGCGGACATCGTGCTCCACAGCGCGACGAAATATTTGGGCGGCCACAGCGACGTCGTCGCCGGGGTCGTGGCCGTCAACTCCGAGAAGCTGAAGGAAGAACTGCATTTCGTCCAAAATTCCGTAGGCGCCGTTTTAAGCCCGGACGACAGCTGGATGTTGATCCGGGGGATCAAGACGCTGGCGATCCGGATGGAGGCCGTGGAGGAAAACGCGAAACGGATCGCGGAATTTCTGGAAGGCCACGGGGCTGTCCGGAAGGTATATTATCCCGGACTCCCGTCCCATAAGGGGCATGAAATCCACAAGAAGCAGGCGAAGGGGTTTGGCGGCATGATCTCCTTCGATGTGGGCAGCGGGGAAAAGGCGGAGGAAGTGGTCAAAAAAGTCCGCTATTTCACCCTGGCGGAAAGCCTTGGGGCGGTCGAGAGCCTGATTTCCATCCCGGCAAAAATGACCCACGCGTCCATCCCCTATGAAAGAAGGCAGGAACTGGGCATCACCGACGGGCTCATCCGCCTCTCCGTCGGGATCGAGGACGCGGAAGACCTGTTGGAGGATTTGGCGCAGGCATTGGATTGAGCCCGTTTGCGAAAAGCGCTCCGGCAAAATCCTCGCGATAGGATTTTATGAAGGTTTTACTGCAAATCATTCGCCCGCTGAATCCAAGCGATCAGGAAAAGCTTTGTCAATTTGGTGGAAATATAGGGGATCGATTTGCATTCTTCATCCTAGGGGGGAAGCCTCATAATCGTACAGGCTTCCCTTTCGGTCATTTAGGCCGTTCCAATATGGACACGTACCTTTTTCGGCGTGACAATCAGCGTAAAAGCTGATATATCAATTTATTTTCAAAATTTTAATCGAGGATATTTTCGTGGACATAAAAAATCGAGTTGTTTAGATATCCAAAACAAGGAATTCTTCCCGAATATGTAAAAATGAAAAGAAAGATCAAAGTCGCCCATGTAACCGCGGCAAATAATCGGGGAAAATTTTCTCTTTGCAGATGAAGCTTTGTCGGCATACAAACAATGGAAAAAACGTAAGTTCTCATAGGCGGATCTTTATCTGCCGGAAAAGTATGCCTTTGATACGGACTGTTTTGATAAGGCTGCGAAAATGAAGAAATGCCATCATTGATCGATGAATGGGGGACAGAACAGCCCCACGCAAAAATAAGTTCCCCTTATATCGCCGGTCGAATAAACCATACGGGAAAGATACCCAAAATGAGCTTATCCGTGTCCCGGGGATTCATAGGAATTCGTGCGTGAAGACATACTCCTGCGCAACAACACTACTATCCGTATTAAAACAAGTCTTGAGATAGTCGAATCATATCCTTACACTGAATACCATTTTCAAAAATTTCGTCTGAGTAATGCCTTGTGAAAAAATCAATGTCAATACCAGTTATTCTAAAACCGCATTTTTGATAAAGTGCTAATTGCCCAACACTTGAATTTCCCGTGCCTACTTCAATGGTTTTAAATCCTTTTGATTTTGCGGTTTGAATGGCATGCATTACCAATTGTTTTCCAATTCCTCTTCCTTGATGACTTTTTGTAACTGCAATATTTACTAACTCTACCGTTTCAGGCCTTGTTGGAAGTAAAACATAAACCCCAATTATTCTATTGTTACTTTCTGCTACAAAGCATTCTCCTCTTTGAAGATATTCATGTACAAGCCGTGGAGAAGGGTCAGCTAATAACAATAAATCCATCGGAGGCTCTTCACCTCTGTTTTATTTGCGAATAACCATACCGTTCTCCCTCCCCCTATAGTACTCAAATGAATTTAACTAGGTACATAGAAAGACTTTATACAATAATAGGATGAAATCCTCAATCGTTAAGGATTCAGCCCTTTTTGTATGAAAATACGATAAATTAATCCGCCCCATCATGAGGAATTTCGTCACGATTTGAACGATACATATGCATGCGTGCAGATAAAAGAACCACCCGTTTTCAAAAATCCGGTGATCCTTTTTCCCGTCTTGTTCCACGGAAACGCCCCTTCCTCCCGGGAAGGGGCTTGCGCTTTTGTTGGGCCAGAAAATAGGATTAAAGATCTGCCTTTTTCCCCCAATATTTTTCAATGAAGGCGTCCCGGCCCGACAGTTCGCGGTCTTTTTTGTAGGCTTCCGGATTTTTCTTGTAAAAATCTTGATGATATTCTTCCGCTTCGTAAAATTCTTGGGCGGGGAGGATCTTGGTCACGATCGGTTTTTGGAACCTTCCGCTTTTTTCCAGGGCTTCCTTCGATTGTTCCGCTTTTATTTTTTGCTCTTCGTTATGGTAAAAGATCGCCGTCCGGTAGGAGGGACCCCGGTCATGGAACTGCCCGCCGTCATCGGTCGGATCGATTTGCTGCCAATAGATCTCCAGCAATTTCTCATAGGGGATGATTTCCGGGTCAAAGGTGATTTGCACCGCCTCATAATGCCCGGTCGTCCCGGATTTCACCTGTTCGTAGGTCGGATTTTTCACATGGCCGCCGGTATAGCCGGAAACGACTTTATGCACCCCTTCCCAGCGGTCGAAGGGTTTTACCATGCACCAAAAGCATCCGCCGGCAAATGTGGCT
Source organism: Caldibacillus debilis DSM 16016 (assembly GCF_000383875.1). Lineage (NCBI taxonomy): Bacteria > Bacillati > Bacillota > Bacilli > Caryophanales > Bacillaceae > Caldibacillus > Caldibacillus debilis. The sequence continues at coordinate 132,142 of NZ_KB912913.1, forward strand.
TTTTCCAAACCTTTTTCCATCTCTTGTCAACTCCGTTGCAAAGTTTTTGTACCAAACATCTTACCATAAATGATCGGAAAATTCATTTAAAAGATGTTCCCGTAAACATTGGGGAAGAAGATGAACAATGTTGAACCGGTCATGTCCATGTCCGAAATCCGGAGGCCGCGGCGGGGGAGAAGGGGAAGTTGCGCGGAACCGGCGGGTTTGTTGATCCGGCTTTTTCCCCTTGTTTGCAACTTCTGTTAATATTGGATATATCTGTTTTACGAATTTCGCCGCAAATTTGTAATAGATTTCTCAAACTGTCCGGGGATTTTTGGCCGTTTTTCTGTTATAGTAGTGGTTAACAGCATCGGTGTTGCCGGCCGTCGGGATTTTTTTTTGGAAGGTTTTTACGGTTGTCATAGTGATTATGTTATTTGCCTGGAACTTTAAAGTGGGCTATCATAATTATAAGGAGATATGTGAACATTTGAGCAATCATATATGTGAAAAATTGAACAAGATAGCTTCCGGCCGAAGTCTGGCGAAATACGGAAAGGAGGAACTCCCATGGATCCGGTCATGCTGGCAAGGATACAATTTGCGTTGACGACCATTTACCATTTCTTCTTCGTGCCCCTTACCATCGGATTGGCGTTTATCATCGCTTTGATGCAAACATTATATGTCGTGAAAAAGGAAGAGATTTACAAGAAAATGGCGAAATTCTGGGGGCACTTGTTTCTGATCAATTTTGCCGTAGGGGTTGTAACGGGGATCGTTCAGGAATTCCAATTCGGAATGAACTGGTCGGATTATTCCCGGTTCGTCGGTGACGTCTTCGGGGCGCCGCTCGCCATTGAAGCGCTGCTTGCCTTCTTTATGGAATCCACCTTTATCGGGCTTTGGATTTTCGGCTGGGACCGGCTGCCGAAAAAAGTGCACTTGGCGAGTATTTGGCTCGTATCGATCGGGACGATGATCTCCGGTTTTTGGATTTTAACGGCAAATGCCTTCATGCAAGTGCCCGTCGGTTATGCGATCCGAAACGGCAGGGCGGAAATGGTCGACTTTCTCGCGCTCATCACCAACGGACAATTATGGGTGGAATTTCCCCACGTCATCACGGGGGCATTGGCTACCGGGGCATTCTTCGTTGCCGGTATCAGCGCCTATAACCTGTTAAAAAAGAAATATACGGAATTTTACAGGAAGTCCATGAACATCGCCTTGGTCATCGCCTTGGTCGGCAGTTTGGGCGCCGCCTTCAGCGGTCACGCCCAAGCCCAATATCTTGTGAAGACCCAGCCGATGAAGATGGCGGCTGCAGAGGGGATTTGGGAAGATACGCCCGATCCCGCGCCCTGGTCGGCCGTTGCCTGGATCGACACGAAAAATCAAGAGAATAAGTTTGAGCTGAATATTCCCTATCTGTTAAGCTTTTTATCCTATTCGAAATTTGAAGGCGGCCTGAAGGGGATGAAGACCCTTCAGGAGGAATATGCGGAAAAATACGATCCGGTCGTCGGCGAAGGCACGAATTATATTCCGCCGGTGAAGACGACGTACTGGAGCTTCCGTTTCATGATCGGCTTCGGCACGGCGATGATCTTATTGTCGATGATCGGCCTGTATTTGTGGAAAAAGGGACGGCTGGAGCAAAGCCGCCGGTTTTTGAAACTCCTCGTTCCCGCCATCTCGTTTCCGTTTTTGGCCAACACCTTCGGATGGATCATGACCGAGGTGGGACGCCAGCCGTGGACGGTTTTCGGTTTGATGACGACGGCTGACGCCGTATCACCGAATGTTTCACCGGGAACCATCCTGTTTTCGATCATCATGTACACGCTGATCTTCACCGTCCTTTCGTGCGTGACCGTGTATTTGATGGTCCGGGAAATCAAACGGGGACCGTACGGACATCATGACGGGAATGCCGCGGTATCCGTCGATCCGTTCCATAAGGCAGGTGTTTGAGATGGAATTGAGTGAACTTTGGTTTATCCTGATCGCTGTACTCTTTATCGGATTCTTCTTCCTCGAAGGGTTTGATTTTGGCGTGGGAATGGCGACACGTTTCCTGGCCCGGAATCAAAATGAGCGGACGGTCATGGCGAATACCATCGGCCCGTTCTGGGACGCGAATGAAGTGTGGCTGATCACCGCGGCAGGCGCCATTTTTGCCGCGTTCCCCCACTGGTATGCGACGATGTTCAGCGGCTATTACCTGCTGATGCTGGCCGTCCTGCTCTGCCTGATCGGACGCGGCGTTTCCTTTGAATTCCGCCGCAAGGTGGAAGATCCGCGGTGGACGGAGCTGTGGGACTGGGTGATCTTTTTCGGCAGTTTGTTGCCGCCGTTTTTGCTCGGGATTCTGTTCACCAGCATGCTGAAGGGCATGCCGATCCAAAAAGATATGAATATGGACGCCGGGTTCTCGGATGTGATCAACATTTATTCCCTCTGGGGCGGCTTGACGGTCGCATTGCTCTGTTTCCTGCACGGTTTGACCTTCCTGTCCCTCAAAACCGAAGGAGAGATCAGGGGGCGTTCGGCAGCGCTGGCGAAAAAACTGGTGTGGGCCGCAATGGCAGCCCTTGCCGTCTTTGCGGGCCTGTCTTGGCAGATGACCGATATTTTCGAGGTGCGCCCCGTCCTTGAGCCGATCCTTGTCGTTTTGCTGCTGTTTGCTTTGGGACTTTCCCGCTATTTTATTTCCGCGAAACGGGAGGGCATGGCGTTCGCCATGACCGGGCTCGGCATCGTATTGACGGTGGCGTCGGTTTTCGCCGGGCTGTTCCCGCGGGTGATGGTCAGCTCCTTGGACAAAGCCTATCATTTAACGGTCTACAACGCATCCAGCGGGGCATACTCCCTTAAAATCATGACGATTGCGGCCTTAACGATTTTGCCGTTCGTGTTAGGGTACACTATTTACAGCTATTATGTTTTCCGGAAACGGGTAACGGATAAGGAGCATCTCACGTACTGATGGATCGAACGCTGTTCTCTTTCAAAGGACTGAAGACGGTTCTCGCCGGGCTGGCGGCATTGACGGCGATTCAAGCCGCGGCCATCATCGTTCAGGCTTATTTTTTGGCGGACGCGATCTCTTCCCTTTTCGGGGGAGATCCGTTCGCCCACGTCTTTCATCAATGGATGATTTTCCTGTTTGCCCTGGTCCTCCGCCAGCTGCTTGCCGTCTGGAAGCGAACGATCGCCTACCGGTTTGCGGCCAGGACGGGCAAAGAGCTCCGGGAGGCCTTGCTGCAAAAGTTGTTCCAGCTCGGCCCCCGTTTTGTAAGGGCGGAAGGCTCCGGACAGACGGTCACCCTGGTTATGGAAGGAATAGCGAAATTCCGCCGTTATTTGGAGCTTCTTCTTCCGAAGATGATGAATTCGGTCATTATCCCTTCGGCCATTTTCCTGTTTATCCTTTTTGTCAATATCCGCTCCGCCGTCATTTTGGGCCTCGCCGTTCCGATCCTGATCGTCTTTATGATTTTGCTCGGGCTGGCGGCAAAAATAAAGGCCGACCGCCAATACAAATCCTATCAAATGCTGTCCAACCATTTCGTCGATTCTTTGCGGGGACTGGAGACGCTCAAATATTTGGGATTGAGCCGGCGGCACATCAACAGCATCCTTTTCGTAAGCGAAAGGTACCGCCGGGCCACGATGGGGACGCTGCGCATCGCCTTTTTATCTTCCTTTGCCATGGATTTTTTCACCATGCTGTCCATCGCGACCGTCGCCGTTTTTCTCGGGATGGATCTGATAAACGGGAAGATGGGGCTGCATCCGGCGTTGACGATTCTGATCCTGGCCCCGGAGTACTTCCTGCCGATCAGGGAGCTGGGGGCCGATTACCATGCGACCCTGGACGGAAAGGAAGCGGGCAAAAAGATCCGGGAAATCCTCGATAAAGAAACTCCGCAGCAAGGGCAGGACCCGATTCCCCCTTGGAACGCCGCTTCCGTTTTTTCCGTGAAAGGCCTCAGCGTGCGTTTTGCGGACAGCCGCCGGCCGGCTTTGCAGGATATCCGATTTTCCGTATCGGGCTTTCAAAAGGTCGGAATCATCGGGGCCAGCGGCGCGGGAAAGTCCACGCTGATCGATGTTTTAGGCGGATTTCTGACGCCTTCCGCCGGCGAATTTGAAGTAAACGGCAGGAAGGTAACGACCCTTTCCCAGCGGCATTGGCAATGCCAGATCACCTATATTCCCCAGCACCCTTACCTGTTTCACGATACCGTTTTCAACAATATCCGATTTTACCGCCCGGAGGCGGCGAGGGAAGAAGTGGAGGAGGCCGCGGAGCGGTCGGGCCTCACCGGATTGATTCGGTCGCTGCCGGAAGGGTTTGAGACCATCATCGGGGAAGGCGGGCGGGCCTTAAGCGGCGGGCAGGAACAACGAATCGCCCTCGCCCGGGCATTTTTAAGCGACCGTCCGATCATCATGCTCGATGAGCCGACCGCCCATCTGGATGTGGAAACGGAATACGAATTGAAAGAAACGATGCGGCAATTGTTCAAGGGCAAGCTCGTGTTTTTTGCCACCCACCGCCTGCATTGGATGCCGGATATGGATTTCATCATCGTGCTGGATCAAGGAAAAATTGTGGAAACCGGAACGCACGAACAGTTGATTCGGAAAAAAGCGGCATATTATCGGCTTGTGAAAAGACAAATGGAGGGCCTCTGATGGGCAAGGAGCATTGGATCTTCCCGTATTTGCGCCAATACCGCGGGCTGCTGGCGCTGGCGGTTCTTCTTGGCTCCCTGACCGTTTTCTTCGGCGGGGCGTTGATGTTTACTTCGGGTTATCTGATTTCTAAAGCGGCGGCGCGGCCCGAATCCATTTTGATGGTTTATGTGCCGATTGTCGGTGTCCGCGCATTCGGCATCGGCCGCGCCGTGCTTCGCTACGCGGAGAGGCTGGCGGGGCACCAGTTCGCTTTGAAAATCCTTTCGGCCATGCGCGTCCGCTTATATAAAATCGTCGAGCCGCAAGCCTTGTTTCTCCGTTCCCGCTTCCGCACGGGGGACGTCCTGGGGGCGCTTGCCGATGATATTGAACATCTGCAGGATTTTTATTTAAAAACATTGATTCCTTCGATCGTTTCACTGGCCGTTTACACGGCGGTCCTGATTGCCGCGGGACTCTTTTCTGCGCCCTTCGCCATTCTCCTCGGCGTATTCTTGGGGCTGTTGATTTTTGTCGGCCCGATCATCTCATACGTTTATATGAAAATAAAAAATGAACAGTTGAAAAGGGGAAGGCACCGGCTCTACCGGCAGTTTACCGATGCGGTTTTCGGCATCAGCGATTGGATATTCAGCGGGAAGTACGCGGACTATATCCGCCGGTACGAATCACAGGAACAGGAGCTTTTTGAACTGGAAACGAAGAAATTTTCCTTTGTGAACGGGCGGGACGTGCTGAATCAAATGGTGCTCGGTGCCGTCGTCATCCTCGCCGTCTATTGGGCAAACGGGGAAACGATCAGCGGGACATTCCCGCCTACGCTGATCGCCGCCTGCGCCCTCGCGGCCCTGTCCTTGACGGAATCCTTTTTGCCGGTCGCCGAGGCCATCGCTGAAACGTCAACGTACCAGGATTCCATCAGACGCCTGGAGGCCATTCGGGCGGCATCTCCGAAAGCTTCATCCGAAGGGGAGAAACGGCATGCTGCGCCGGACTTCCGTCAGGTGACAATTGAAATCAACCGATTATCCTTCGGATATGATCCAAAAACCCCCCTTCTGTCCGATATTCGGTTAAAAATCGATCAAGGGGAGAAAATTGCCATCATCGGGCGCAGCGGTTCGGGAAAATCGACGCTGTTGAAACTGATTCAAGGCGCCCTTGTCCCGTCGGGCGGCGAAGTCCGGATCAACGGGATCCCTGCCCACGAGCTGGCTCCGGCCATTCCGAAAATGATGGCGGTCCTTAACCAAAAGCCGTATTTATTCCATACGTCCGTCATGAACAACATCCGCCTCGGCAACCCGGAAGCGTCCGATGAGAAAGTGTTCGAGGCGGCCAAGAAGGTTCAATTGCACGAGATGATTAGGCAATTGCCGGAAGGATATGAGACGAATATGCACGAAACGGGCCAGCGCTTTTCCGGAGGAGAACGGCAAAGAATCGCACTGGCACGGATCTTGTTGCAAAACACGCCGGTCGTCATCATGGATGAACCGACCGTCGGTCTCGACCCCATAACGGAAGCGGACCTGTTGGCGGACATCTTCGATCTATTGGAGGGAAAAACGATCATTTGGGTCACCCATCATTTGCTGGGCGCGGAAAAAATGGACCGCATCCTTTTCCTTGAAAAGGGAAAGATCACGATGGCGGGCAGCCATCAACAACTTCTGGCGCGCGAAGAAAGATACCGCCGGCTGTATGCGCTGGATCGCCCGCTGTCCGGTAAATCGTGACGGGGGAATGGGCGGTCATCCGCTGCCGGATGGAAAGGGGCCGCCGGCCGCATGAAGGATTTGCCGTATCCGGGTCGGAAGGGAGGATGAATCCGGGAAGCCAGGCTTAGGGCGTGCGCATCCGTCGGGATTTTGCCGCCCCCATCGACGTTTTGGCAGGAATTCCCAACAACCTTTGGGATCATTCCGCGGCGCATCCCTTCTTGTCAGAGGATTGCCCGGCGCGATGCCTCGGAAGCATTTTCGTTTTTCCTACCGCCAAAGGCGGCATCGGCAGCGGTTCATCGGCCTCCGCCGGGATGTTGTTCCCGAGGCTTCGTTCATCCGTGCAAAGCGTCTTTCCCGGCAGGATGGCATGGAACTGGCCCCATGCCGCCTATTCTTTCTTCGAGCGCGAAAATTCCGGGAAGAAATGCGGGAAAAGATATTGAAAAACAGGACGGAGCCAGTTTATGATGAAAACAAAGGCAGCAGTTACAGAGAGAGGAAAGGAGATTCCGATTGTACAGATTTCTGGGATATATCGCCATTTTCCTGTTTAAAGTTTTCGCCCGGTTCCAAGTGATCGGCAAAGAAAATATCCCGAAGGGCGCGGGATTCGTATATGCCTGCACCCATGCCGGCTGGCTGGACGTGGTGGCCCTCGCCCTGTCCATTTTTCCGGTCCGGGTCCATTACATGGCGAAAAAGGAATTGTTCCAAAATCCCATCGCCGCGAAATTCATCACTTCGTTAAACGCCTTTCCGGTCGATCGGGAGAATCCGGCGCCCAGCAGCATCAAAATTCCCGTGCAGCTGGTGAAGGAAGGCAAGGTGGTGGGGATCTTTCCGAGCGGCACGCGGAAATCGGAAGACGTTCCGCTGAAACGGGGGGCAATCACCATCGCCAGCCTGGCGAAAGCCCCGATCGTTCCCGCTTACTATGAGGGACCGAAAACGTTAAAGGAACTTTTTAAGGGGAAAAAAGCGTATATCGTGATCGGGAAGCCGATCCGATTGGAAAGGGAAGGGGCAAAAAGGGTGGATGCCGAGCATTATACCCGTTTGCTTTCGGAAACCTTCCTGCAATTGAAGGAGGAGCTAAAAAATTACCGGACCACCAAGTGAACGGAGGTTCCTTGAACGGGATTCCCGCTTCAGGCGCGTTTCCTTTCGATAGGGGATGCGCCAGATTTTTTTTTTGGAAACCTGCGAATTCCGCCTGGGAACCGTTAGCCCGCCCCCGTTGGGATGGTCGGTTTTTTGGGACAGGAATATTTCTCACCCGGCGGGACCGGACCGTGGCTGAAGAATGGAAGGGCCTTTGGCAAGTTTTATCTCCCGGAATGGGGGCGTTCCCTTTTTCGTTCAAGGAATATGGAACGGTTTCCCGTTTTTTGTGATGCACGGTTACGGCCTGAGGAATCATCGGCATGCGGCGATCCCGCCGCGAGGCCGCCCGATTGGGCGCATCAGGCACCCGCCTGCTTAAAGAACTTCGGGGCAAAGTTCCGAAGCGTGACCCCTTCGCTATTCCGGATAAAATAAGAGGAAAGCCGAAAAAGCGAAGACGCCGTTTCTTAGCGCCGTTTTCGGCCGGCCCGAACGGCCGGAAAAAGTATGCGCGGGAACGAAAAGAAGCTTTTTCCGCCTTTCCTCCCGCCTCTTTGTCCTCCTTTCGCATGGAAAAATGAGAACGGGGAAGAATAAAAAAACCGAACGACCGAAGGAGGAATCGGAAATGAGCTTGGAATGGTATTTTCGCATGGAGAAGGATCTTCGCAATCAATTGCCCGCTTTAACGGAACCATTTGGCGATGAGGAAATCCTCTTTGACACGAACACAACCGAACATCATCCCTCCTTTCTGTTTTCCGTGGAAACGGAAGACGGGCTGGAGAATTTTTGCGTTATCAACTATGATCCGGTGAACCAGGAATTTTACTCCTTTCATTACCATGAGGACGCGGATTTGGAAGCGAAAGTGCTCTTCCATGACATGGAGGAAATGGTTCAGTTCATCCAGGACTCTCTCTACGAACATCTGTGGGATCGGGATGATGATGAACAGGAAGATGAGGATTTCGACGGTGCGGCGGATCGGGAGGACGCAAACGGCGAATTCGCCGGCTTTGAAGGAGATCCGGAAGAGGAAGCGATCGAATGGATTTCCAACGACAAGCACCTTCATATTGAAGAGCGGTCGGCGGACGGGCGGCAAAAATACGCGATCCATTTGAAGATGGGCATCGACAAGGAAACGGGAGACGGGGTTTTGTACAGAAATACGTATATTGAAGATGAGGACGAACCGGAAGAAAAACTCCTGTTTTATTTCAAAGAAGAGGAAGCGGAATATTTGCGGGATCTGTTCAGCGATTATTTATCCCATATGGAAGGACCGGAAGAACAGCCCCGATGACATGTTCGGAATACGGAAAGACATTTAAAGGAACGGGCGGTCTTGGGAGCGGGGCCCACCCTTCGGGATGCGGGAGCCAAAAGGCCTCCCGTTTTTTCCTTTGGAAAAGGGAACGGATCGGATCCAAAAAATTTTTTGTTTTCCTGTTGACCTTGACGTTCCGTCATCTTTTAAAGTAAAAAGCGAAAGGAGAGGTGATATGCGGATCAAGGAAGTGGCTGATCTTGCCGGCATCAGCGTGCGCACGCTCCGATATTACGACCAGATCGGCTTATTGAAGCCGGACCGGGTGACGGAGTCCGGCTACCGGATATACAGCGAGGAGAACCTGGAGACGCTGCAGCAAATCCTTTTTTTCCGGGAACTGGGATTTCCGTTGAAAAAAATCAAGGAGATCATTCAAAATCCTTCCTTCGACCGGCTGGAGGCCCTCGAGCTCCACAGGAAATATTTGCTTGAAAAAAAGAGGAGAATCGACCAAATGCTCCGGACGGTTGACAAAACCATCAAATATATGAAAGGGGAGACGACCATGACCCGTGAAGAAAAATTTTCGGGATTCGATTTTTCCGAAAACCCGTATGAAAAAGAAGCGAGGGAAAGATGGGGAGACGCGGCGGTGGATGAAGCGAATCGAAGGATCGGGGAATTAAACGAGGAACAAAAACAGGTTTTGCAGGAAGAAATGGGCGAAATTTACCGCAATCTGGCCGCCTGCCGCCACCTTCCCCCCGATTCCGAAGAAGCGCAAGAGGCGATCGGGAAATGGTATGAATTGTTGAATCGCCATTTCGGAAACTATTCGCCGGAGATGTTTAAAAATTTGGGGCAAATGTATGTGGAGGACAGCCGGTTCAAGAAGAACATCGACCGGTTCGGCGACGGACTGGCGGCCTTTATGCGCGATGCGATGGCGGTTTTCGCCGACCGGCAAAATCCGTCCGCCGAAAAGCACTCGACGGCCTGAAATGATTTGCGCCGTTAAACCGTTGATAACCCGGCGCGGGGAAGGCGGATATTTCTCCTGCGCTAATGCTCCGCACTTTCGCCATTTTTAAAAGATGTCCTTCTTATTTGCCGCCTCGATTGCTCGGATCGCGGTTTAAAGGGTGTCCGTTTTTACGGCGGACACCCTCAGCTTTTTCTTTGAAAAAGGCAGCTCAAAGCCCGGAAACCTTCCCCCGTTTACCGGACCGGCACCTCTTTCGGCGGTTCCATGCCGGTTTCCCGCCGGCGGATTTCCTTGAATTTTTTTGTCTCCTCGGCGATGACCCCCGACAGCAACAACAGGGCGATCAAGTTCGGTATGGCCATCAGCGCGTTGAAAATATCGGCGATTCCCCAGATCAATTCGAGGCTCAAGCCCGATCCGATGAAAGTGAACAGGACGAAGATGATGCGATAAATATAGATGGATCGGTCGGTAAACAAATAGGCGAAGCATTTTTCCCCGTAATAGGACCAACCCAAAATGGTGGAATAAGCGAACAGAATCAGTCCGGTCGTAACTACCGTGTTGCCGAATACGGGGAGAAACCCGTCGAACGCTTTTACGGTCAAGGAAGCGCTGTCGACACCCGCATCGGCGCCGGCATACACGCCGCTCATGACGAGGGTAATGCCGGTGATCGAACAAACGATCATCGTATCGATGAAGGTGCCCGTCATGGACACGAGACCTTGCCGGGAAGGATGGTCCGTTTTGGCCGCGGCGGCGGCAATCGGCGCGGAACCCAAGCCGGATTCGTTGGAAAAGAGCCCGCGGGCGATTCCGAACCGGACCGCGGTGCCCAGCACCCCGCCTCCGACCGATTCGGCGGTAAAAGCTTCCTTAAAGATCAGGGCGATTGCCTTCGGAAGAAGATCGATATTTAAAAGGATGATGACCAAACCGCCGAAAACATAGAAAAGGCACATGAACGGAACGAGAAAGGCAGTGACCCTGCCGATGCTTTTGATGCCGCCGATGATCACCAGCGCCGTTAATACGGCCAATACGAATCCCGTAATCCAGGGATTGATCCCGAAGGTTTTGTGCAGGGCTTCGGCGACGGAATTGGATTGGGTCATGTTGCCGATCCCGAAAATGGCGGCGATCGTTCCGAAGAGGGCGAAGAGAACGGCCAGCCATTTCCAACCGAGCCCCCGTTCGATATAATACATCGGCCCGCCGGATTTTTGCCCGAACTCGTTGGTTACCCGGTATTTCACCGCGAGAACGGCTTCGCCGTATTTCGTCGCCATCCCGAAAAAGGCGGCAAACCACATCCAGAATACGGCCCCGGGGCCCCCCGAAACGACCGCCGTGGCGACTCCCGCGATATTCCCGATGCCGACGGTCGCGGACAGGGCGGTCATTAAGGCCTGGAAATGGGAAATGTCCCCGTCGGATTTCTGGTCTTGACGTTTGGAAAAGGCAAGTTTCAAAGCATAGGGCAATTGGGATACTTGCAGAAACTTCAACCGAAAGGATAAGAAGATTCCCGTTCCCACCAGCAAAATCAACAGGAGCGGGCCCCACACGATGCTGTTCAGTTCGCTGACGACCGGTTCGATTTCTTCGCCTATCGCGTTGAAAAACGCCAAATCCATCCCTCCTCATCACTTCAAAAATATAAAAATTCAAAAAAGATAGATAATATTATTATATATCATCTTTTCGAAAAATTACATAATTGATTTGCAGAAAGATTTTCCTCGGGCAGGACCTCGCCGTGAAAGATCCGGCATGCGGACCGGGGAAATTCGACGTCCGCTGTTCCGTTTTCCTTAAGATGCGGCTCAGGGCATTCATAATAAGGGACGGATTCCCGTGCGCGAAGTGGCGAAATCAACGGCACAGGTTCTTTCCAACCTATTCAAAAAATGGCATTTCTTTAAGGGATTCCGTTTAGAAAAAAGAATTTTTTCAGAGAGCGAGGTAAGATATCTTGGGCAAATTGGGAGATGAGGCGTGTCAGATTTGAAAAAGGATTGCAAACGGAAAAAATGGGCCGTTTCAATCCTCCCAAGCCGGAAAGAAAATGTTGGCCCACGGAGTCAGCCTTGGAGCAAACAATGGAAATGCACGGGAATAAAACCCGGACGTGGAAGACGGCCGAGGCCCGGCGGAAAAAAGGCCGATTGAAAACAACTGCAGCAATACTTACCCTTTCTCGGGCAGAAAATGAATTGCAAGGACAAAATAGCGAAAAAAGTTCGGGTGCCTTTCATGAAACCTGTTCGATGGTTTTGATTCGTTCTTTTTCGGTCATTTCTTCGTTTAAAAGGACGTCCCGAATGATTTCCGCTTCGGGGGTTCCGCCGGGTTCCCGTGTGAAAACGGCATCGGGGAAATGGTTTTTGAGAAGCTGGAAAATGGTGTTTTTTCCGGAACCATCCATTCCGGTGAGCGTGACATATTTTTTATCCGGCATTCTCCTATTTTCAATATCGTAACACGGGCTGTTGAAAAAGACGGGAAATTTTTTGATTTTATTTTCCGCTGTCGCCGAATAGACGTTTGACTTCGTCGTCCCGGAGGAAGCGGCCGGGACATGGAGACAGAGGCGCCATTTCTCCGAAAAATGTCCGGGCGCGGCGAAGATTTTCAGAAACCCGTTGCATCTTACGTTACGTAAGGTATTATGATGAGAAAAAAAGAAGGGGAAGGACAGGAATGAATCGGGAAAAACGATATTCCATCGGAGAATTTTCGGAAAAAGCGGGATTATCGAAACGGACTTTGCATTATTATGAAGAAATCGGGCTCCTGAAGCCGGCAAGGGACGAAAAGACGGGCCGCCGGTTTTATTCGGACCGGGATATCGCCACGCTGCAAAAGATCACCGCCTTAAAATTTTTAGGCTTCAGCCTCAAGGAAATCAGGCAATGGTTCCGCGTTCCCAAATTCGACTTTACCCTGTTGACCTCGTTGAAAATCCAGCTGAAAATTTTTGAAGAAAAGAACGAACAGATCGAAACGGTCATCCGTTCCCTCCGGCGCATCATCCGGATCCTGGAGGAAGAGGGGGAAATCGACAGCCTTACCTTGATGAGCCTGATCCACAGCATGCAAACGGAAAAAGATCTGAAGGAACAAATGGGAAAGCTTTTGCCGGAGGAATTCGTGAAAGAACTGTTTGACAGGGATGAAAGGGAAATATCGGAATTGGATAAGTCCTTTGTACAATTGACCAAGGAAGCCAAGCGGCTGATGGGAAGACCTGCGGAAGATCCGGAAGTCCAGGCCATGTTGGACAAATATTTTCGGGCTACCCTGGATTATGTCGGGGAAAAGGTATTGCAGGAACTGGGGAAACTGAAGGAAATCGAATTGCAGGCAATCGACCAGCAGCTCCCGTCCCCTTTCACGAAAGAGGAAGAAGAATGGCTGGCGAAGGCGATGGAGCATTACATGCGAAGCAACCCTTCGGTTTTTCACGAACGGACCGAAGGATGATCCCGCATCGGAGGGACTGGACGCCGGCAACCGTTCGGCTGCCCGACTTCCTCCCCGATGCGGGTCGTCTCCGGCTTGGACAAACTGCGCGGGCGGGGACCGCCGGAAAAACCCGCGCTTCATCCGGCGTCCGGCATGGGTGTGGGGGGATTTCTCAAGCCTTTTTCCGCTTCGGAAGAAAAATTTTCCCGCATCGTTTACGGAAGGCCGCCGTTCCGGCCGGTTCGTCCGGGTCCGGGATGGGAATATTTTTTTCCGGCCGCGGCTGCCTTGTCCTGCTTTTTGTTTCTCCCCTAGGGTTTTATGTTTCTCCCCGCGGCGGCAGCCTTTCCGATCAGCGCGATCCCTAAAATTTCGATCGCATCTTTCCGCGGCCTGGTATACAATTTTGTTATGCGCCTTCATGTTGCGGAATACTTGCCAAAATGGCTTCATGATCCCCGCTTCCCATGATGCGTGCGAAAAATTTGCATAAGAAGGAGGAATCAGGTTGGCGCTCCCGATCAAACCGAATGGAAAAATCAAATATCTCCAATGCATCCGCTGCGGTGAAACCTATCCGGTCGACGATTATTTCGAAGGGTGTCCGAAGTGCAGGGATGAAGGAAACCCGGCCAATTTGACGTTCGTTTACGCCGAATACGGCAAGGAGTGTCCCCTTCCTTACGATTCCTATTTTTCCCTCGGCGAAGGGAATACGCCTCTTCTGCCGGTTTTTGATGAGTTTCCGTCCTTTTATTTGAAATACGAAGGCAGAAACCCGAGCGGTTCCCACAAAGACCGGATGAGCGCCATGATCGTGACGAGGGCCGCGGAAAAGGGGTATGAAGGCGTCGCCGTGGCCACGAGCGGGAATGCCGGGCTGTCCCTCGCTTCCTATTGCGCTTACTTTGGTTTGAAATGCGCCGTCATTGCCACGAAAGACTTGAATCCCCAGGTGAGACGATTCCTGGAAGCCTTCGGCGCGGAAATCCATTTGACGGACACGCCGATGGAACGATGGGAAATTTTGAAAAGGAAAAAGGAAGAAGGATTTTATCCCGGGAGCAATTATAGCAATCCCCCGGTGGGAACGGTCCATTTTGGCGTCCAAGGCTATAAGGCCGTCGCCTATGAAATCGTCGGGCAGCTGAAGGGAACGGTTCCCGACAAGGTTCTCGTCCCCGCATCAAGGGGAGATTTGCTCTGGGGGGTCTGGCTCGGCTTTAAAGAAATGAAACAGGCGGATCCGTCCCTCGCCCTGCCGGCCATGATCGCCTGCGAGCCTTTTGCCCGGCTGTCCAGGGTGCTGGACGGGGAAGACTACACCCGGTCTTTCCCGGGGGAGACCGCCTTAAAATCGATCGACGGCACGACGGTGACCTATCAGGCGGTAAAAGCCTTGCGGGAATCGAACGGGTTTGCCGTCGAGATATCCAACGAAGAAGCCGAAGCCGCCCGGAAGGAACTGGCCAAAAGGGGAATCTTGCTGGAACTTTCTTCGGCGGCGAGTTACGGCGCGTACAAAAAGCTGAGGAAGAACGGCGCGATCGGGGAGAAGGAAGTGGTCGTCGCCATCGGCACTTCATCCGGCTTTGTCGAAATTTAATGACCATAATCATATTATGTAAACTATATTCCCGCCGGTTGGGGTACCCTTGACCTTAAAAAGAGGAAAAGGCCTTCCCCGGCCGGAAAAGAACGAAAAAACCACTACCCGTTTGCCGAAGGCGGGACTTCCGGGAAAAGCGGCCGCACGAAAATTTGGCGGCGGCCGCTCGTTTTTTAGATCCGGAGGAAAGCTGCGAAACGGCGGCGGCTGATTTCCCGGTTTTCAGGCGGGAAGCGCAGGTTTCGCCAATCTTCTCGCTTTTGTCCGCGCCTTCCTTTTGGTATGATTAGAGATGAAAAAAGAACGGGAGGGATGTTCATGGGCAAGAAGGTTTTGATTCTCGCCGGAGATGCGGTGGAAGCGCTGGAGGTCTATTATCCGTACTATCGGCTGCTGGAGGAAGGGCATGAGGCCGTCATCGCCGCGCCGAAAAAGAAGAAGCTGCAGACCGTTGTCCACGATTTTACCGGCTGGGACACCTACGAAGAAAAACAGGCGTATCTGATTGAGGCGCACGCCGCTTTCAACGAGGTGGATCCCGCCAAATTCGACGCCCTCGTCATCCCGGGCGGGCGGGCGCCGGAATATATCCGCCTCGATGAAAACGTGCAAAAGATCGTAAGGCATTTCTTCGAGGAAAACAAACCGATCGCTGCCATTTGTCATGCATCCCTGATCTTTGAAACGATGCCCGAATTGCTGAAGGGAAGAAGCTTGACCGCCTACATCGCCTGCAAGCCGGGCGTCGAGGCGCTTGGCGCCACATATGTTTCGGACAAAACGATCCATGTGGACGGCAATCTCGTCTCCGCCCATGCCTGGCCGGATTTGCCGGGCTTCATGCGGGAGTTTTTGCGGCTGTTGGAAAAGTAATTCCCGTTGCTCAAGGAAGGAAACGGGAAAGGGGCGTCCGAAGGCCAAATTTGGCCATGCGGACGCCTTTTTAATTTTAAAAAAATCAGTTCCTCCTTTATCCCTGGATTTCTACTCAAGGAACGGATCTTTTCCGAGGGGGATTTTTCGACGGCGTTTTCCTCTGGCGGCGTCTCTTCCGGAAGCGTCACATATTTTTTTTGCGTTTTTCATAGAATGGACAAGAAGATTCCATGGGGAAGGGGAAACGAAATGATCGGGAAAAAAACGTTCCGGAAGGCTCCTCCGGATTGATCAAGGCATCCGTCTCCTTCTTTTGCCTCCTTCTCGGGGCTGTCCTGCAAGGCGCCGCCATGGCCCTGTTTTTGTTTCCCCATTCCGTTCCTTCCGGCGGGGCCGCCGGCCTGGCAATCCTGATCCATCACTGGTTCCGCCTCAACCACGGCATTTCCCTGTGGCTCGTCAACGCCTTCTTTTTCCTGTTCGCCTTGCGGCATTTCGGATACATGTGGACCTTTCGGACGATTTTTTCCGTGGCCCTGGCATCCTTTACAATCAGCACCTTATCCGGTCAAATGCGGCTTCCGCATGGCCCGCTCCCTTTCGACCTTTTCGCCGGAAGCGTCATTTTTGGCGCCGGTGTCGGTTTATTGATCCGTGCCGGGGCGTCGAGCGGGGGGATGGTCATCCCGGCCCTGTTGATCGCGGAAAGGAAAAACTGGAGCCCGGGAAAAGTGCTGTTCGGCATCAATCTTTTCATCTATTTGCTGACTTCCTTTGTCATCGATTATAAAATCGTCCTTTATGCGATCCTGTGCCAGTTTTTGTCCAGCCGGATCATCGACTTCGTCTTCCGATGGGATTGGGCCGGTCTGTTGCCGGCTTTCCGAAGGCGGAGAAGATGATGGTTTTCCGAATCATTAAGAGAGATTTCAGAACACAGCTTTAGATGAGGAACGTCCTCGGATACAGGCAAATTTACTTTTTACGTTGTTTGAATATGGCTGTTCTTCCTCTTTATTTTGCATTAGCAGTACAAATCTCCAGCCATGGATCTTGTATATTACAACATTTAGGCGGATTATTGTATCAATATTGTTAAATTTATTCAGAGTCAAGTCTTTATACAATATGGGTGATACTTGCTATGAATTGAAGAAGTCATTAAACGAAGAAGTCATTAAACATTGAATCTCAATACTGTTGAAAGAAAAAGTGACAAATTGGAAAATTTTCACTCTTAAAGAAAGCAAAATATCCCATTCCTTTGCTATACTTAATGCAAAAACAATATAGCCCCAAAGTCACTAATCAGAAACGAATTCATTTGTTATCAACGGGCAAAGCGAATTCCTTTTACTTCAATTCAATTCTTGAATTTGAAATGTCCTGAACAATGGCAAAGAATATAGGGATATATTAATTCGTTTGTGGGACAAGGAGGTAATAGGATGGATTTTTTTGAGATTTCATCGAAACACATTAAAACGCTTAATGAAGCGGAAAAAGAAATATACAATTTTATCGTTCACAATATGGAAGAAATAAAAAAAATGACGATCAGAGAATTGGCATCAAAAACCTTCACCTCACCTGCGACGATTATCCGATTTTTAAGAAAGATTGGATTTTCCGGGTACAGTGAGTTTATTTCCATTCTTAAATATACGGACAAAGACTTGCTGGAAATTTACAATCCATTTGTTATCTCTCAGGAAAAGTACAGAATCGAGTATTTAAAAAATATTTACGAGTCTGTTCGTGTCCTTGATTGGGTGAAAGGAGACGAAATTGTCAAGCGATTAATAGAAAATCCCCGATTGATCGTAATGGCAAGGGGATTTAATAAAAGCGTAGGACATTATTTTGAGTATATTTTTTCCGGACTAGGATTTGAAGTTGTTTTTCCGGAAGATCATTATTACCGAAAAATGTTATTGAACAGAATCCGGGATGAAGACCTGGTTTTTATTTTTTCTTATAGCGGAGAAGATAAAGAATTAATAGAGAATATTGAACGGATAAAAGCAAAATCAAAAGCGACCATTATTTCAATTACTTCTGCCAATAATAACTCCGTACAAAACTTAAGCCATATCAATTTGTATGTTTTTGCTGATTACATTTTGTACAACGGTGTGGAATTCACTTCGCGGGTTTCGATGATTTGTATTATTGAATTGCTTGCGTACAGATATATTGAAACGAGTAAAAAGTTTGCTCCCAATGAAGAACGGAAATTTTAAAGATGGACGCTTCCAGTTTTAGGAGAAAGATGAACCCTTGGTTATCCCAATTTCGGGTTTCCAGGGGTTTATTTATGCCTTCTTAAGCC
Source organism: Caldibacillus debilis DSM 16016 (assembly GCF_000383875.1). Taxonomy (NCBI): domain Bacteria; kingdom Bacillati; phylum Bacillota; class Bacilli; order Caryophanales; family Bacillaceae; genus Caldibacillus; species Caldibacillus debilis. The sequence goes on from NZ_KB912913.1 coordinate 150,217, forward strand.
AGAAAATGATGGGAAACTGGGCTCTGAACCTTCTGCGTCAAAGAAGGAAGAAATAGGATGATTTCTCTCGCCAAACATCAAAGAATGCACCATGTATCCTTCGACTGCAAAAAATCCTCCCGAAAGTAAACCACATGCAAAAAACATTCCAAAAAAACTATAACAATATAAAAACGAAACATGTTTTGTAATTTAAAACATTTTTTAAATTGATTGATATGAAACAATAGATTGAAAATATATATTCGTCTAATATAAGGAACAGTATAATCAAATTGAAAGCATTACCGCGGTAATGGAAGAGCTTTACTAGCAATGGTAAAGCTAAAGAATTTTTACGATCTTCGAAGTTTGACAACCAATTCAAGTTTCAACCAAATTTCCTTTTTACGAAGTACATTCATTTGTTGTTACATGTGAAATAATTCACATAAACGGGGTGATGAAATGGAAAATAAAAAGGCGCTTCGACTCTTTGATTCTGTGCTTCTATCAGTAACCGTCATATTAGTGGCCGAATCCGTTGCACCAACGGCTGCTGTAGGTCCTTCCCAGTTCTTTTGGTGGACGCTCTTACTTGTTGCTTTTTTCATACCCTACGGATTAATTTCTGCCGAACTCGGAACCACGTACAAAGAGGAGGGAGGAATATTCGACTGGGTAAAACGTGCATATGGGCCGAGAAATGGAGGGAGGGTGGCCTGGTATTATTGGGTAAATTATCCGCTTTGGATGGGTTCGTTAGCCGTGCTTTTTCCGATCATAATCATCCAAATATCCGGACATGAATTTGGAACGTTCAGTTCAATCTTGATTTCATTAGCTTTTATTTGGCTTGTCTGCTTAGTCAGTTGCTTCCCCATTTCCGAGAGCAAATGGATATTAAATTTGGCTGCGTTGTTCAAAGTATTTATCATGCTAAGCCTTGGTGTGCTGGGTATATACACTGCTTTGAAACACGGTGTTGCAAATACGTATACCGTTAAAACTATGCTGCCAACCTTCGATATCGTCAGTCTTTCATTCGTATCAGTGATAATCTTCAATTTTCTCGGATTCGAAGTTGTAACCGCCATGTCGGGCGAAATGAAAGATCCCCAAAGGGAAATCCCGAAAGCGCTTATTATAGGGGGGATCTTGATAGCTGTGTTTTATTTATTGGCAGCTTTTGGTGTCGGCGTTGCCATCCCATATGATGAACTCAGCACGGACAGCGGATTGTTGGACAGTTTGGCGATTTTGCTCGGTTCCAAAGGGAAATGGCTTGTTACCCTTGTTGGATTGTTGTTTTTGTTTACATTATTTGCAAACCTGATCTCTTGGGCATATGGCATAAATTATGTGGCTTTGTACGCAAGCCAAAATCATTGTCTTCCTAATGTTTTTAAATGGAAGAGCAAAAAAAATGACATGCCAGTAGGAAGTTCTATTCTAAACGGCATTTTCGCCTCAACTCTCGTCTTGATTGCTCCGGTTATGAACCATCTAGGCTTGGAAGAAGTGTTCTGGAGTTTCTTCGGGTTAAATTTGGTGACTTTACTTTTGTCATACAGTTTCATGTTTCCTTCCTTCTTGAGACTTCGGAAGATTGATCCCGAAAGCGAACGTCCGTTTAAAGTGAAGGGAAATCGATGGTTGTTGTACTTCATAACATATGTACCTTTGGCACTGCTTATTGCATCCATTCTCTTCACAATCCTTCCGTTAAACCTGGACAGAGAAGAATTGCTTTTTAAACTTCCGTTGCTGACTGGGACAATTTTGGCAATCTTTATCGGCGAGTTCGTTGTTGACCGGAGTTTAAAACAGGAGAAATCAGCGGAAAGGAGAGACTTTGACGATGAGAACTTTAACAAGCACACCGAAAAAAGACGGATTTCGAATGCCCGGTGAATTTGAACCGCACGACGGATGTTGGATGATATGGCCGGAAAGACCGGACAACTGGAGAAACGGGGGAAAGCCAGCACAAAAGGTTTTTGTCGAAGTGGCAAAAGCCATCGCCGAATTTGAGCCGGTAACAATGGTTGTTAGCTATGGCCAATATCAGAATGCACGAACTATGCTCCCGGACTGCATTCGTGTGGTGGAAATGTCAAGCAACGACTCATGGATGCGAGATTGCGGTCCAACTTTTGTAGTCAATGATGAAACCGGTGAAGTCAGGGGTGTCGATTGGTCATTTAACGCTTGGGGCGGTCTTGTGGACGGGCTGTATTTTCCCTGGGACGCCGATGATCAAATCGCACAAAAAGTTTGCGAAATGGAAGGAATTGACCGCTACCGATTGGATAGTTTCGTCCTTGAGGGAGGGTCCATCCATGTTGACGGAGAAGGCACATTAATTACCACAGAGGAATGCCTGTTGAGTAAAGGACGCAATCCGCATTTGACAAAGGAAGAAATCGAAGGGATTTTGAAAGAATACCTGAACGTAGAAAAAATAATTTGGTTAAAACGGGGCATATATCTCGATGAAACGAACGGCCATGTCGACAATATATGCAATTTCGTCCGCCCTGGGGAAGTAGTTCTGGCCTGGACGGATGATAAAGATGATCCTCAATATGAAATATCCCAAGAATGCTATGAGATTTTAACCAATGAAACCGACGCAAAAGGCCGAAAATTTAAGGTCCATAAATTATATCTTCCGTCGCCGGTATTGATCACCAAAGAAGAAAGCGAAGGCGTCGATTCCATAAAGGGAACTCTTCCTCGGAAGGAAGGCGACCGATTGGCAGCTTCCTACGTTAACTATTACACTGCCAACGGCGGGGTGATCGTACCTCTTTTTGACGATGAAAATGACGAAAAGGCAATTAATTTGTTGAAAAAATTGTATCCTGATCGAAAAGTGGTCGGAATTTACGCGCGGGAAATTTTGCTCGGAGGCGGTAATATTCATTGCATAACACAACAGCAACCCGCGAGGAGAAAGGGGAAAAAGGGTACCGTTCCTGAGAAGCGGAAGCCGTCCCATGTCAAGCCCTGCTAATACAGAACGTATCGTTTTTGCGAATCACTTTTAATCTGGGAAAAAGGGGAGTCAACGATGAAAATAAAGGATTTTATCGATACCAACGATTTTACCAAAGCGCAATTGATGGATATTGTCAATTTGTCTTTAGCGTTGAAAAAATGCGTGAAGGCCGGTTATTACCCGCCTTTGTTAAAAAACAGAACATTGGGAATGATATTCGAACAAACATCGACAAGGACGAGGGTCTCCTTCGAAACTGCAATGGAACAACTCGGAGGGCACGCCCAATATCTGGCGCCGGGACAAATTCAGCTCGGCGTTCATGAAACCATAGAAGATACGGGAAAAGTTCTTTCTAGATTGGTCGATATTTTAATGGCGCGGGTGAATCGGCATAAAACCATAGTGGACTTGGCAAAAAATGCAACAATCCCGGTCATTAACGGAATGTCCGATTATAACCATCCAACCCAAGAAATGGGGGACATCATCACCATGATCGAACATCTCCCTCAGGGAAAGAAGCTGGAGGATTGTAAAGTGGTTTTTGTTGGGGATGTCACCCAGGTCTGTGCGTCCCTTGGATTTATTGCGACGAAAATGGGGATGAAGTTTGTCCACTTCGGTCCAAAGGGCCATCAATTAAAGGATCATCATAGAAAAATTTTGGAAGAAAATTGCAAGGTTTCTAGAGGGAGCTTCTTCATCACGGATGATCCTGATGAAGCGTTGGAAGGAGCGGATTTCGTCTATACTGACGTGTGGTACGGGTTGTATGATGCGGAATTGTCAAGGGAAGAACGGATGGCCATCTTTTTCCCCAAATATCAGGTAACGATGGATCTTATGAAAAAGGCAGGTCCGGGCGCGAAATTTATGCATTGTCTGCCTGCTACTCGGGGAGAAGAAGTAACGGATGAGGTGATCGATTCCGAGGTATCAATCGTATTCGATCAAGCGGAAAACCGGCTTACTGCGATGCGGGGAATTCTCGTCTATTTGCTTGGCATCGAAAAACAGGATCGGGAAAAAGTAAACATGGTAAAAGAAGAGCTGGATGAAGTTGTAAAAAAAATATTTTAATGTGATTCGGGAGATACGGTGGCCTCAATGAGGCCATTTCTTTTGTAGAAAGCGTTCGATCCTTTTTGCTTAGGTTCATTATTTACAAAAAAGGGAATCCAAACATCCCATTTAACATCAGATTCGCTATCTAAATTTATGAGAACAATGGACCTTAACAGAAACTTTCTCAGAAAAATCTCCCTTCTTTTCGCCCCCTTGTTCCCGCTCCTTTGCCGGAGGATGCCGGTTCTCCGCCGCCGGTTCATCAAAGCAAAGCCCGTCAGTTTCAGCCGCAGGGAACCGGAAAGGCCGCGCCGCCGCCGGATCGCTTAACCCCGAATCTTTCCCTTTGCATAAACCCGGCCTTCCGGTCAAACAATAGGGAGAGAGGGAATACTTTGTTTGGTCAGGGGGAAAATCTGTGCCGAAAAAAATCGCAAAAGGCTGGACGATTTTGGCGGTGGGTTCCGTCCCGACGATCCTCGTCTTGGGGAATTCCATGCTCATCCCCGTTTTGCCGCAAATGAAAGCGGAAACGGGTGTAACCTCATTTCAAACCAGTTTGGTCATCACGTTGTTTTCGGTGAGCGCCGCCCTATTCATCCCAATTTCGGGCTATTTGTCCGACCGGTTTACCCGGAAGGCGGTCATCGTTCCTTCCCTCATCGCCTATGGTTTGGGGGGGCTCCTTGCGGGTTTTGCGGCCGCATGGTTTTCCGCCCCTTACTTTTGGATTCTTGCCGGAAGGATCTTGCAAGGGATCGGCGCCGCGGGCACATCGCCGGTGGCCATGGCTTTGGCCGGGGATCTGTTCAAAGGCGGGGAACAAAGCAAGGTGCTCGGCCTGATGGAAGCGGCCAACGGCTTCGGAAAAGTGATCAGTCCGATCCTCGGCTCCCTGTTCGCCCTCTTCGTGTGGTATGCCTCCTTCTTCGCTTTCCCGATTTTTTGCCTCGTTTCCCTCCTTTTGTTTCTGGTTTTTGTCAAGGAGCGGAAAAGGGGCAAGAATGCGCCGTCCTTCGGCCGTTATGCCAAGGGACTGTTGTCTTCCTTCAAAACGGAAGGGCGCTGGCTGTTTGCCGCTTTTTTGGCCGGTTCGGTCTGTTTGTTTACTTTGTTCGGCATCCTGTTTTACATATCCGAAGTATTGGAAAAGGATTATCAAATCGAGGGAATCCGAAAAGGACTGATCCTTGCTATCCCGCTATTGTTCATGACCTCCACGTCCTATATTACCGGAAGCAAAATCGGCAAAAAGCGGACGCGGATGAAGGCATCGATCGTCTTCGGCCTGTTCCTGATGGCTGCCTCTTTTACCGCATTAATATTCTTTCAGCGGTTGGTGCCCTTCTTTTCCGTGCTGGCCGTCTCCAGCATCGGGACCGGCCTTGTCCTTCCTTGCATTAACAGTTTAATTACCGGATCGGTTCCCTCCGCGAGAAGGGGGATCGTCACCGCCCTGTATGGTTCCGTGCGCTTTTTGGGCGCCGCCTTCGGCCCTCCGGTCTATTCCTCGTTAATGGAATGGTCGCGGTCCGGCATGTTTTTGGTGACCGGCGGATTGTCCCTGTTTGCGGCGCTTCTTTCCCTCCTCTTGATACACGGAAAAAGGCGTGCCCGCTCCGGGCGGGAGAAGGCGACCCTCTTTGAGAAGTGGCAGCTGTCCTGATGAGGAATTCCGCCGATATTGTGAAATTGAAGAATAGCGAAAGGAGGCGATCCAAACTGGGCCTCTTTTTTTCTCCGGAAATGTTCACCTCTTCCTTCCACTTGCTTAACGTGGTAAACGCCCAGGACCAGGCAGTGGGACTGGTGGCGGCGCTGTTTGCGGAAAAGAAGGTTTATGTTTACGGAATATTGGAAAAGGAAGGGGTGGAGGAAGATTTTAAGGAGCTGGCGCTCCATTATATCAAAGGATTGGCGAAAACGGCCCCGGATGCGGAGGTCTATTCCTGCGTCTATTCGGGCTGCCGGAAAATCGATTTTCAAGACGAAGCGGAATGATCGCGCATGTCCGAAACCCGGCGGTTCCCCGGGTTTTTTCGCGAGGGCGTGTTCCTGCGGGCACCCTTCCCCGGACAAAAATCTCCTTTCCGGGCGCCGATTTCCCCTTGCGCATCCTTTGCCGCTGTATTACGTTAAAGCTGAAAGGAAAATCGGTTGGGGGGCCGGGAGATGATCAAATCCTTTGAATGGCTGAAAATGGATGACGGAACGGAAGTTTATCTGAGGAAATGGGAGACGGACGGGACGAAACCGGAGGCGGTTTTGCACATTGCCCACGGGATGGCCGAACACGGGGAAAGATATGAACAATTCGCTCGTTTTCTTGTCTCCAAAGGGATCGCTGTCTTCGCCAATGACCACCGGGGCCACGGAAAAACGGGGGAAAAGGCCGGTTTGATGGGTTTTTTCGCGGAAGAAAACGGCTTCGACCGCGTGGTGGCGGATCTGTACGCGGTCAACTGCAGGATCCGCTCCCTTTACCCGGGAGTTCCGGTGTTTTTGCTCGGACACAGCATGGGCTCCTTTTTGGCCTTGCGTTATTGCCAAATCTACGGAGAATCGATCCGGGGGCTCATCCTTTCGGGGACGGGGGGAAAGGGGGGACGGGCGGTGAAGCTGGGGAAAATGCTTGCCCGCCTGGAAATGCTGCGAAAAGGGAAAAGGGCACCGAGTCCTTTCCTGGCCGGTCTCGTTTTCGCGGGGTACAACCGGAAAATCCGGAATCCGAAGACGCTGTTCGACTGGCTTTCGCGGGACGAACAGACGGTCCGGGCATACATCGATGATCCCCTTTGCGGCTTTGTTTGCACCGCATCCTTTTACTATGACCTGTTTACCGGGCTGGAGCTCATCCGGGATCCCCGTCTCATCCGGCAAATCCCGAAAAAATTGCCGGTCTTTTTCTTCAGCGGTACGGAAGATCCGGTCGGCGGATACGCAAAGGAAGTCAAGAAAATGATCCGCAGCCTGAAGGAAAGCGGGATGGAAAACGTGGAATCCCGTTTTTTCCCGGGAGGACGGCATGAGATGCTCAACGAAATAAATCGGGATGAGGTGTTTGAGACCGTTTACGGATGGCTGGAAAAGCAATTGACCACGCCTGCGGGAAAGGAGAACCGTCCTTCTTAAATCAAAGAACAAACTGTTCGAATGAGTTTCCTGACTTGTGCTTTGCTGATCTTTGTCCATCTTAAATCAAAGGACAAATCTTTTAAAGTGAGCCGGAAATGTGAATAATGCGCCTTGCCATCCATGATAAATTCCTGAACTGCTGATGGCTGCGTACATCTGCAGCCTCCTGGGTTATTAGCGGCATCCAAAGGTAGGCAATATTCCGCGGGATTGCCGAAGTTGAAAATATACAGACAGATTTGCCTGTTCCGCCGTTCCGTTAGCCCATGAGATCGTTCACGGTTTTGCTGGTGTCAGTTACAATATGAACGACACATACTGCGTTTCTTCGAAACGTCTTTTGTCATGCCGAGTTATTTCGGATATTGGGCGGAAAAATCCCCGAAGTCCAATTACCGCGGCCTTCCGGGCAGTTTTTAAAAGTTCCATAGCTTGAAAAAACGGTACAATCGTAAATAAGGCGAGCAAAAGAACCGCGATGCCGACGGAGACGGCCGCCGCGGAAGGAGTCCGCATTTTGCCCGCTGCGGCTTTTCTCGGTACAGCCTGCCCTCCTCATGTTTTGGCCGGACGCGGCAGGGAGATGGAGCGAAGAGGGAGCGTCGGAGCGGATTTGCGACGGTGTCTTCCGATGGACAGTGGACAATATTTACAACAACAACGGATCAGGGCAAAATTAAAAGGCATGAGCTCGGTGCAATATCGAGCTCATGCCCAACGGGTTGCCTGATGAAATAACTTGGTTTGATTTTTTGGGATCACTTCAAAACCGCCGAATGTCCCTCATTGCGCTCCCAGGCGCTTCACCGCCGCGCTGTATTGTTCATGGCGTTTTTCCCATTCGTCCATGGAAAATTCCGTGAAGCGCCCATCCAGCAACGCGGATAAACGGTCGAGGCAGATATGCCAGCCTGCCAAATCGACGGGGACATGATCCGTTAATGCGCCGATGAACACTTTCAGCAAAAGCCGCGACCCATACTCCTGAGCGGATACTTCAAAACGGACCAGCTCCTTTCCCCACTCGAATTCCAGCACCGAATGCGGTTCATAATCGGTAATCCGTAAATCGAAGGATTCATCCGCTCCGTCCCTCATCGCGAATTTCATGTTTCCGCCTTTGCGCAAGTCCTCCGCTTGCAGGTTCGGCATCCATAGGGAAAGCTTGCCGTTTTCCGTCAATGCCGCCCATACTTCATCCGGCGGATGGTTGAAGGGACGTTCAAACTCGGCGACATAACCATGATAAACTTTTTCAATGACCGCCAGCATCTGCTAGCCCTCCATCCTCGGATTGCCTTGGAAAATTCAATTCCCAAGTTATCCCAAATTTAACTATCTCCATGCCATAGAGGCATCCAGAATGTATTTTGCAGCTCCATTTTCACTTCCCCGTCTTCGGCAAGGGCATTGTATCGTTTTTTGATTTCATCCTCGGATTCCAGTTCCAAGACGATGCAAACCCGGCTGCTTTTACGGACCGAGCCGGAGAAGACAACGGCCAAATAAAAAACGATCCGTTCATTAATAGGAAGCTCGGTATGAAGGTATTTGCCTCCCTGTCCCCGGAATCCTTCTATTCCGTCGGCGGGCTGGACATTTTTGATTGTCCCGCCGAAAATCCTTCGGTAAAATTCCCCCGCTTCCCGGCAATTCGGGATATAAAGATGGGGGATCGCCCATTTCATTTTCGTTCCTCCGCTCAAGCAAGACGGATTTGAGAAATCCGGAAAACTCCGGTCATGTCCGGTATTATATCGGAATCCGCCATCGATGACAAATATCCGCCTTCCGAAAAGACGGGGCGCCCCGGGATCGGAAAGGGAACGGCGGTGCCCGCCCGGCGGAAACCGACAGGATTCTTTCGGCGGAACCCCGTCCGGCCTGATGACCGGCAGCGGGTCATTTTATTTATCCAAACGGACCGGCTGGGGAGATCGTCCGTCGTCCATCCTTTTCGCGGCCCGGTCCCTTCCGCGGATCAAAAAAAGAATCAGGGCGGGAGCGGCGGCGGTCATGCCGATGAAGCTCCAGAACAGGTCTTCCCATTGAACCGCCCGTTCATGCAGCAGGCGATAATAGGCATACAGGGAATAAGGCAAAACGAGGAAAAGGGAAGTCCATACGCCGGGCGCATACCCTTTGAAAAGGACCGACTGGCCGATATGGGTAAATACATGGGAAAAAAAGATGGCCAGAAAAATTAAAAAGAAGCCGTACCATTGGAATAGGACGGCGATCAGCGCCGCGGCGGTAATCGCAAGGAAAATCCAAAACACGTCTTTGGCAAATTCCAACGTATTGATGTGGAAACTGCTCCAGAAAAACCGGTGGAGTTTTTTCGGCAGCAGGGCAAACACCTTTTCTTTATTTTGCTTCGTCCATTTTTCCACGGTCAAGATCTCTTCGAAATCGTGAATCATAAAAACGACGGGAAACAACAATAAAACGGCAGGAAGTGGCTGTTTGTCGTTCAGCCATTCGAAAAACATCCGCTCCGCCCCCCTATGATTCGTTCAAAATCCCGTGAAGGAAAATTTGCGCCGCCTGGGCTCCCAGTTCTTCCTTCGTCTTTTCCCCGTTCCACAAATAGCGGTCGATGAGTCTCTCCGTTACGGCGACGATAGCTTCTGATGCGATTTGCGGGTCGATTTCCTTCTTCACGATGCCTTTATTCTGGTTTTCTTTCATGTTGCCCGCGATTTGTGCGACGATTTTTTCCCGGATCCGGTCGCCGTGTTTGCCGTGATGCAGGGCGATCTTTGTCAGGCTCGGGTTTTTCCCTAAAAAGGAAAAGAGCTGTACGAATTGGTCCTTTACATATGGCTGCACACGGCCCGGATAAAAATCGCCCGCTTTTTTCCCGGCGTCGCCGAAATTACCGAGCTGTTGCTCAAATTCGGAAAGCAGATGTTGTAAAATTTCTTCTTTGCTTGCAAAATAAAGATAGAAGGCCGCTTGGGTCAACCCGGCATGGGCGACGATCTCGCTCACTTTCGTGCTTTGAAATCCCTTTTCCGCGAAGAGTTTTTCCGCCGCTTTCAGCAATTTTTTCTTGCTTTCTTCTCCTTTCGCAGCCGCCATGGGAACCCCTCCTTTATATAACTAACTAATTAGTTAGTTATATTATATGCCAGTTGACCGGTCTTGTAAATCCGCCGGCAGAACATTTTCTCTGCCGGCGGGGAAAGGCTCCGGACGAATCGGCCCGGAGGTTTTGCCTCCCAAAATGGTTCAGCGGTCTGAGGAAATCCATCCGGGCAAGACGGAGGGCCGGGACATTTTCGGACGGTGGAAGCGGCCGGAAAAATCCATGGGTTTTTTATACGGGAAACAATCGGCCAAAAAACAGCGAAGAAAAATGGGGAGGGGGGCTTTCAAAAGGCGGGCCGGGAGGGAAGGGCATTTTCGCTTGAACGTTTGTTGCCATTTGAAGACCGGAGCCGTCCTGCCGGTGACGGCTGCTGCAACGTTTTTATCGGGGGGAAGCCATCGCCTTCACCGGCACCCCGGACGGGGGCGGCCATCTTTGGCCCGGTTTATGCGACGGGGGTACCGTTCGGAACCCTTTCGTCGGGGTTCAGAAGGACCACGTCGCCTTCCTCCGGGATCCCTCCCAACACGAGGACTTCCGATTCAAAACCGGCGATCCTCCGGGGCGGGAAATTGACGACGGCGACGACCTGGCGCCCGACCAGCCGTTCCGGGGTGTACCTGCGGGTGATTTGCGCCGATGAACGTTTGATTCCGAGGTCGCCGAAATCAATTTCCATTTTGATGGCGGGTTTTCGCGCTTCCGGGAACGGTTCGGCCTTGATGACCGTTCCGATGCGGATGTCCAATTTTAAGAAATCATCAATCGTAGCCATTTGCGCACCTCCATCCGATTCGCGTTTCCGTTTGGCTAGCTTCGCAGGAAACGAAGATCGCACCTCCCGGAACCGGTACGGGGATGCCGGTTGCGGTTCCGGCGGAATCATTGTCAATATTTTAACATATGGAACAAAGGGATTAAAACCTTCGCCGCATTTGATAAAATGATTTGTGGGGCGAAGGAAAAAATGGACGGTTCGATAGAAGAACAATAGGGGGATGCCATTTGCGGGCTACATCCACAGACGAATTGAAAAATTTTGAGATTTTTTCCTCACTCAGTCATGATGAATTAAAAAAGTTCCAACAACATATGTTCCGGCGCACGTACAAAAAGAACCAGCTGCTGTTTACGGAAGGGGATCCGCGGGAACGCATTTATTTTCTGCTCGACGGATATGTGAAGCTGGAAAGGACCAACAAGGAAGCGACGATGCTTTATTTGGACTATGTGAAACCCAACGACATGTTTCCTTACGGCGGTCTGTTCCATGACGATTTTTATCATTATTCCGCCTTCGCTTTAACGGATATTGTCGTCTATTACATTCCCGTCAGGATCTTCGAAGAGGCCGTCAAAGCCCATAAAGAGCAATTATTATACGTCATCAAACGGCTGTCCAAGATATTGGAGCACCACGAAATCCGTCTGCAGACGATCACGACGAACAATGTGAAGGAACGGGTGGAACTGGCCGTCACTTATCTAATCAAGCATTACGGATTCCGGGAAGGGAACCATGTGATCATCGACATCCCGATGACGCTGACGGAGATCGCCAAACTGTCCGGCGCTTCCCGGGAAACGGTTTCCCACGTTTTTAAAGATTTGAAAAACGACCAGCTTCTTTCCACCGAATTCAAGCATATCGTCGTCTACGACCCCGAGTACTTTTTACAAAAGTTGCAATGAATCTTATAATGTAAGGAAAAACCTTCTTTCATCAAAAATATCATTAGGAGGAAGCAGCGATGTCCATCTTGCAGGAGATCGAACAAACGATCATCGGGGAACTGAAAAAGGCCGTAACGGCCTCGGGGCTGGCCGGCGAAGGGGAAATGCCGGAAATCATCCTCGAAAAGCCGAAGATCAAAGCCCATGGCGATTATGCGTCCAACATCGCGATGCAATTGGCGAAAATCGCAAAAAAACCGCCGCGGACCATCGCCGAAACGATCGTTCCCCATATCGACAAAGCGAAGGCGAATATCCAAAAGATCGAAATCGCCGGCCCGGGGTTCATCAATCTTTTTCTCGATCCGAAAAGTTTTACCCGCTTGCCGGAAATCATTTTGAAAGCGGGCGACGCTTACGGCCGTTCCAATATCGGCAACGGGCACAAGATTCAAGTGGAGTTCGTTTCCGCCAACCCGACGGGGGATCTTCATTTGGGCCACGCCCGCGGCGCCGCTTACGGCGACGCCCTCTGCAACGTGCTTGAGGCGGCGGGCTACGACGTACAGCGGGAATATTACATAAACGATGCCGGCAACCAAATCCGCAACCTCGCCTTATCCGTCGAAGCCCGGTATATGCAGGCCCTCGGCAAGGAATGGGACATGCCGGAGGACGGCTATTACGGGAAAGACATCATTGAAATCGGGCAAAAAATCGCCGAAACGGACGGCGATAAATGGGTCGACAAACCGCGGGAAGAAAGGCTCGCTTACTTCCGGGAATTCGGCCTGAAATATGAGCTGGAAAAGATCCGGAAAGATTTGGAGGACTTCGGCGTCCGCTTTGACAACTGGTTTTCCGAAAGCTCCCTCTATGAAGACAACCGGATCGAAAAAGTATTGGACCTATTATGGGAGAAAAACATGTTATACAAAAAGGACGGGGCGACCTGGCTCCGTTCGACCGCCTTCGGCGACGACAAGGACCGGGTCGTGGTGAAATCGGACGGCACCTACACCTATTTCACCCCGGATATCGCCTACCATAAAAACAAGCTCGAACGGGGATTCCAAACCTTGATCAACATTTGGGGCGCCGACCACCACGGCTACATCCCGAGAATGAAGGCCGCCATCCAGGCTTTGGGCTATCCGGAAGACACCCTGGAAGTGTTGATCATCCAGATGGTCAGCCTGTATGAAGGCGGGGAAAAGGTGAAGATGAGCAAGAGGACCGGAAAGGCCCTCACCCTCCGCCAGCTGATGGAAGAAGTCGGCGTCGATGCGATGCGGTACTATTTCAACACCCGCTCCAGCGATTCCCATTTGGACTTTGATTTGGATTTGGCCCGTTCCCAATCCAATGAAAATCCGGTGTATTATGTCCAATACGCCCACGCGCGGATCAGCACCATGCTGAACCAGGCGAAGGAGCGGGGATTCGATTATGAAGGATTCGATCCTTCCCTTTTGACCCATGAAAAGGAAGTCGACCTTTTGAAGCAGTTAGGGGAGTTCCCCCAAGTCGTCGCGGAAGCGGCGGAAAAACGGATGCCCCATAAAGTCACCCAATATGTTCATGAGCTGGCTTCTTTGCTGCACAGCTACTACAACGCGGAAAAGGTGATCGATGAATCGGCTCCGGAACTGACGAAAGCGCGCCTCGCCCTTATGGCCGCGGTAAAAATCACGATCGCCAACGCCCTGCGGCTGATCGGGGTCAGCGCTCCGGAGAAAATGTGATCCGCCGGACAGTTTCGCTGTTTCGGACCGGGGCAGGGCAGCGCGCCGGAGAAATTGATCCCGCACCCGCGGAAAGGGGAGGGTCGAACCCAAACGCCCGCCCCGTACCGGAAAACAAATGAAACAGGATTTTTTCTTCGTGGCACCATCGACAAAAACCAGGCTTTGATTGGCCTGGTTTTTTTTATTTGAACGCGTGATTTGATGTTCAAAAACCTGCAAAGAATTTGTGGAAATGCTCACACATATTTCGCAAAATTTGTGGCATCTTAGATGTAAGGGATTACAGCGGAAACAGTCCAAAATTTTATGATCACATTGTGAAATACTTCACTTAAATTCGTATCCGTTTTCTTTAGAATAAAAACGGAAAGAGAAAGAAAAATATGTAAAAAAGGAGGACAAGGCAATGAAGCACCCGCTGCACGTCACCTCGGAAATCGGCGAGCTGCAAACGGTCTTGCTTCACCGGCCCGGCCACGAAGTGGAAAATCTGACGCCGGACTATCTGGGCAGACTCCTGTTCGACGACATTCCTTATTTGCCCATCATCCAAAAGGAACACGATTATTTTGCCCAAACGCTGAGAAACAGGGGTGTGGAAGTCCTTTATTTGACCACCCTTGTCACCGAAGCGCTCCATACGGAAGAAATCCGGGAAAAATTTGTCGACGACATTTTGTCCGAATCCAAAATCACCGGCGAAGGGGTGTACCGCAACCTCAAGGAATATTTGCTGTCCTTCCCGACCAAGGAAATGGTCGAAAAGATTATGGCCGGTGTCCGGAAATCGGAAATCCCGGTATCGAAGAAACAGCATCTGTATGAAATGCTGGAAGACCATTATCCCTTCTACCTCGATCCGATGCCTAACCTTTACTTTACGAGGGACCCGGCGGCGACAATCGGCAACGGCCTGACCATCAACCGGATGAGGGAAGAAGCGAGACGGCGGGAATCCCTGTTTATGACTTATGTCATCAAATACCATCCCCGCTTCGCCAATCACGACATCCCGATCTGGTTTAACCGGGATTATGAATTCCCGATGGAAGGCGGCGACGAATTGGTGCTGTCGAAGGACACGATTGCCATCGGAATCAGCGCCCGTACCGCCGCAAAGGCGATTGAACGGTTCGCCCTGAACCTATTCAAACGCCAGCAAGAAATCAAACGGGTCGTTGCGGTGGAAATTCCCAAGAGCCGTGCATTCATGCATCTGGACACGGTTTTCACGATGGTGGACTACGACAAATTTACCATCCATCCCGCCATCCAAGGCCCGGAAGGGAATATGAACATCTTCATCCTCGAAAAGGGCAAAGATGAAGAAACGTTGAAAATCACCCGCAAAACCAATCTTCTGGAAACGTTGAAGGAAGTTCTCGGACTGAAGGAAATCGCCCTCATTCCCTGCGGCGGCGGCGACGACATCGCGGGCCCGAGGGAACAATGGAACGACGGTTCCAACACGTTGGCGATTGCCCCGGGCGTTGTCGTTACTTACGACCGCAACTACGTATCCAACCAGCTGTTGAGGGAAAACGGGGTTGAAGTCATCGAAGTCTTGAGCTCGGAACTGGCAAGAGGGCGCGGGGGTCCCCGTTGCATGAGCATGCCGCTCGTAAGAAAAGACATCTGAGAACATACGCAAACAAGAAAAACGAAAAAGACATGGAGGTTCAGGTATGGAAACGGTATTGTCGGATCGCTTGCTTGGCAGAAGCTTTTTAACGCTGAAAGAATTTACGGAAGAGGAAATCCTTTATCTCATCGATTTGGCTGCGGAACTGAAGGAGAAAAAGAAGAAAGGCATTCCGCACCGCTATTTGGAAGGCCAAAACATCGCCCTGCTCTTTGAAAAACCATCCACCAGAACCCGCTGTGCCTTCACCGTGGCCTGCGTTGATTTGGGCGCCCATCCCGAATACTTGGGCAAAAACGACATCCAATTCGGCAAAAAGGAATCCACGCGGGATACGGCGATCGTCCTCGGCCGGATGTTTGACGGCATCGAATTCCGCGGATTCAAACATTCCACGGTGGAAGAATTGGCCAAATACGCCGGGGTTCCGGTATGGAACGGGTTAACCGACGAATTCCACCCGACCCAAGTGCTCGCCGACTTTTTGACGGTGAAAGAAAATATCGGCCACTTAAAAGGCGTAACCTTCGTTTACGTCGGCGACGGCCGCAACAACATGGCCAACAGCCTGCTGATCGGCGGGGCGAAAGTGGGTATGGACATCCGGATCTGCTCGCCGAAGGAACTGTTCCCGAGTGAAGAGCTCGTCAACTATGCGAAGGAAGTGGCGAAAGAAAGCAACGGCAAAGTGATGATCACCAGCGACGTTGACGAAGCCGTTTCCGGTGCGGATGTCATCTACACCGACGTTTGGATTTCCATGGGTGAAGAAGACAAGATCAAAGAACGGATCGATCTCCTGCTTCCGTACCAAGTCAACCGGGAAATGCTTGAAAAAACAGGAAACGAAAATGTCATGTTCCTCCATTGCCTCCCGAGCTTCCATGACCTGGAAACGGAAGTCGGCCGTCAGGTTTATGAAAAATTCGGCCTGAAAGAAATGGAAGTCACCGATGAAGTTTTCCAAAGCAAAAACTCCTACGTCTTTGACGAAGCGGAAAACCGCCTCCACACCATCAAGGCGGTAATGGCGGCAACCAACGCCCGGTTGGGTTAATAAACCTTGAGGGGGAGGGAAAACCCCCTCCCTCCATTTGAAAGGAAAGGTGATTCAAATGGCTGAAAAGAAGCTGGGCCTCATCCCGCTGATCGCCCTTGTCATCGGATCCATGGTCGGCGGCGGGGCTTTTAACCTGGCGGGAGACATGGCGCTCGGGGCCAATGCGGGTGCGGTCATCATCGGTTGGGTAATTACCGGTATCGGGATCATTGCCTTGGCCTTCGTCTTTCAAAATTTGACGATGCGAAAGCCGGAATTGGACAGCGGCATCTACAGTTACGCGAAGGAAGGTTTCGGATCCTTCCTCGGGTTCAACAGCGCATGGGGCTATTGGCTGTCCGCCTGGCTCGGAAACGTCGCTTATGCCACCCTGGTCTTTTCCTCCATCGGCTATTTCCTGCCGGTCTTCGAAGGAGGCCAGAACGTCGCCTCCATCATCGGCGCATCCGTCGTTTTGTGGCTGGTCCATTTCCTCGTCCTGCGGGGCGTGCACTCGGCCGCCTTCATCAACACGGTTGCGACGATCGCAAAGATCGTCCCGATTTTCCTGTTCATCGTCTGTGCCATCTTTGCCTTCCATTGGGACACGTTTACCCATGACTTTTGGGGAAGCGAAGGATTTTCCTGGTCTTCCGTGGCCGAACAGGTAAAGAGCACCATGCTCGTCACCCTCTGGGTATTCATCGGCGTGGAAGGCGCCGTCGTCATGTCTGAACGGGCAAAAGACAAATCCGACGTCGGAAAAGCGACGGTCATCGGCTTAATCAGCGTCTTGATCATATATGTCCTCATCTCCCTTCTGTCGCTCGGCGTCTTGTCCCGGGAAGAACTGGCGGATTTGCCGAATCCCGCCATGGCCTACGTCCTGGAAAGCATCGTCGGGAAATGGGGAGCGGTCATCATCAACCTCGGCCTGATCATTTCCGTGTTCGGCGCCTGGTTGAGCTGGACCCTTTTCGCCGCGGAACTTCCCTATGTAACGGCGAAGGACAAAATCTTCCCGAAATGGCTGGCGAAAGAAAACGAAAATAAAGCGCCCGTCAATTCCCTTTGGCTGACGAACGGATTGGTCCAACTGTTCTTGATTACCCTGCTGTTTTCGGAAAAGGCCTATAACTTCATGTTCTCTTTGGCTTCGTCAGCGATCCTGATTCCGTATATGCTGTCCGCTTTTTACCAAGTCAAATTGACCATCACGAAAGAAACTTACGACAAGAACGCCAACGGCTGGATGAAAGACGTGATTGTCGGCCTCGTCGCCAGCGTCTATGCGGTTTGGCTCGTCTATGCCGCAGGATTGGATTACCTCGTATTGACCATGCTGTTATACGCGCCGGGCATCATCTTGTACAAATGGACGAAAAAAGAAAACAAGGTCACCACGCCGGATACCGGGCTGGATAAAGGGCTGATGGTTCTCTTCGTCGTCCTGGCCGTATACGCCGTGTTCGGGCTGGCCACCGGCAGGATCACCATCTGACGTTTCAGGAATTACATCAGGCATGAAGCACCAGGTATGAAAGGAGAGCGCTTATGGAGAGAGAAAAAGTCGTTATCGCTTTAGGGGGAAATGCCATTCAGGCGGGGGACGGCACCGCGGAATCCCAGCAAAAAGCGATCGCCGAAACCGCCGTCCAGCTTGCGGAAATCATTAAACTCGGCTATCAAGTCGTCATCACCCACGGAAACGGGCCGCAAGTCGGGAACATTTTGCTCCAGCAAATCAAAGCGGATTCCAAACAAACGCCGGCCATGCCGCTCGATACTTGCGGCGCGATGAGCCAAGGGATGATCGGCTATTGGCTGGAAAAGGAAATGGACGCCCGGCTGCGCGCGGAAGGGATCGACAAAGAAGTGGCGGCCATCGTCACCCGGGTGGAAGTGGACCCGAAGGATCCGGCCTTTGAAAATCCGACAAAGCCGATCGGCCCCTTTTATTCCGAAGAAGAGGCCAAAAAAATCATGGAAGAAACCGGTGCGGTATTCCGGGAAGATGCCGGAAGGGGATGGCGGAGGGTCGTTCCTTCACCGAAACCGGTCAAAATCATGGAATACAAAATCATCGAAACCCTGATTGAAAATGGGTATATCGTCATCGCGGCCGGCGGCGGCGGGGTTCCCGTCTACAGGGAAGAAGGGAAAATCGTCGGCGTGGAAGGCGTCATCGACAAGGATTTTGCCTCCCAAAAGCTGGCCGAACTGATCGATGCGGATATCCTGCTGATCTTGACGGAAGTGGAAACCGCGTATATCAACTTTAAAAAACCCGGTCAGGAAGCATTGCGGGAAATCACGGCGAAAAAAGCGAGAGAATATGTGGAACAAGGGCAATTCGCCCAAGGCAGCATGCTCCCGAAAGTGGAAGCGGCCATCGCTTTCGCCGAATCCAAACCGGGAAGAAAAGGCATCATCACTTCCCTTGACAAAGGCTTGGACGCCTTGCTTGGGAAAACCGGAACGGTCATCACCGCGGAATGAACTTGGAAAGGGTGTCCCGGAAGGAAGGCGGGACTCCCTTTTCCTTTTCCTGCGGAAAATGCCCATTCTCCCTGCTGTCGGGACGAAGGGATGCCTGTTTTATGAAGAAGATCGTTGCTTTTTTGGAACGATCAAACTTTTCCATACAATGAGCGCTTCCCGCTTTTTTTCGCAGAATGATCGTTTTTTGAACAAGATGGATCCTTTTTCGGAAGAAGAGGCACCCCCCTTTCTTTTTTCTTGCCAGGAAGTCCGGGTTCTCCTTCGGATGGGATTCCCTTCCTTTCCCTGGACCGGAGAAACGCTGATGCGCCTCGCCCCGCTGTCTTTTGACCAAACCGAATCACCAGAGAAGTCCGTATAGACGTTTATCGATCAAATTCGTATCGACGGGACAAGCCTCCGCTTCCCGCCCGTATTGCCATCCCCAGCTGTTGGCCCGGCAAGGGACTTTTTTCGGGCTGAAAGGCGGCGCGTCGTTCCGTCCGGATGCGCCCGGATGGGGTTCGGCGCTCCAGAGGATGGTCTGGTCGGAAACCTTCGGATTTTCCGCCGCCGCCCGGCAGAAGGCTTCGGAAAAACCGCCGGTAACCGGGTCGTGGTAGATGCCGGGTTTGTAACCGCTCGGATTAAAGGCATCGACGAAGCCGCTGATCCAGCCGGCGTCCACGGGAAAAAAACGCTCCACATTGGCGAATAGCACTTTGCCGTCCGGGATTCCCAGACGCCTGGCGTGAAAGATCATATTGGCGGCGGTTACCCTCCCGTTCCTGTACCCTTTGGCCTGGCGAAACTGATTGTAAATCGGCAAAATTCTCGTTCCGCTGTCGTGCAAAAGCGCGATTTCCTTTTCCGTGACTCCCTCCGACTGCCCGGGGACCGTCGTCAAATACCGGCCCCAAAATTCCGGCTTTCCGTAATTGTACAAGACGCAATCATAGCTTTCTTTCGTTACCGAAAGGGCGGAATCCACACCCCAGACATACGGCATCGGTCATCCCTCCGCTTCTGTAAACGAATTTTCCATTCCCATCATATGTTCCGGTTAAAGATCAGCCACAAAGTCCGCCCGTTCCGCGGCCGCGGATCCCGGCAGGCGGCACAAAAAGGAGGATTTCGTCCATGTTGAAAGGAAAAAACAAACGAAGTTTGCGCAAAAAATTGTATGTATCCTTTTTATTCATTTTGCTTGTCCCGGGCTTATGCATATCCTTTTTTTCCTACCAGCAGGCGAAAAAGGGAATCGAATCAAAAATGCGGATGGCGGCGAAAGAAAACATTCAAATATTGGAATCCTATCTCGGCTCGTCCCTCGGTTCCAGGATAGAAGATGTCAACTATTATGCGGAGACGGTTTCCGCCGCCCGGCTGACGGAGGAAAGACAAGAGGACCTGTACCGCCGTTTCCGGGATTATTTGCAGCCGGATGATGAGGTTTTGGACCTCTATATCGGTACCGTTTCCGGAAAGATGATTTCATCGGATCCCGAGGCGGCCGATCCGGATTATGACCCGCGGGAGCGCCCCTGGTACAAAGAGGCCATGGCCGCCCGAGGGGAAATCGCCATCACGGCCCCTTATGTGGACAGTTTTACGGGGGACATGGTCGTTACCCTTTCCAAACGGCTCAAGGACGGTTCGGGGGTAATCGGCTTGGACCTGATCATCAATAAAATCCGGGATCTTGCCGACCATGCCCAAATCGGCAAGGAAGGCTACGTCTTTTTGCTGGATGATCAAAGGAAGTTCATCACCCATCCGGATGAAAAGCCCGGTACGAAGGCGAAACACGAATTTTTTGCCAAACTTTATGAGAAAAAGAGCGGGGAATTCGAATATGCCTTTCATGGCCAAAAATATATTACGATATTCACAACCGACGATTTGACCGGCTGGAAGATCGCCGGGACGATGAACGCTTCCGAAGTGGCCAAGGAGGCGCGGCCCATATTGAAGTCGACGCTCGTGATCATATTTACCGCCCTTTTGATCGGCATAGCCGCCGTCATGCTGATCATCCGTTCCATCCTTCAACCGGTCCGGGCCTTGAAGGACGCGGCCGATCATATCCGGAAGGGGGAAATCGGCGGGGAAATCCCGGTGCAGACGAGGGATGAGATCGGCGAATTGGCCGATACGTTCAACCATATGAGCAGGAGCCTGAAAGCCGTCGCCCGGAAAAACCGGGACAGCGCGGAACAAATGGCCGCATCCGCAGAAGAGCTGACTGCAGCCATCGATCAAGCGACCCAAGCGGCGGACCAGGTGGCCAGAGCCGTCGAAGAAATCGCCTCGGGTGCGGAAAAACAGATGGAAGGCGTGCAGCAATCCATCAAATCGTTGGAAGAGGTCAACCGGGGAATGGAGGAAATTTCGGACCTGACCGCCGAGGTGGCCGGGATGACGAAAGAGGCAAATCAACTGGCGGAGGAAGGAAGAAATTTTGTTGAAGAGACGGCCGCCCAAATGAATTCGATCAAGCGTTCCGTCGCCCATTCGGACGAGGAAATCCGCCACTTGTACGAAAGGTCCAAGGAAATCGGCTTAATCTTGAACGTGATCGCCGACATTTCCGATCAAACGAATCTGCTTGCCTTGAACGCCGCCATCGAAGCGGCCAGGGCCGGCGAACAGGGGAAAGGGTTCGCCGTCGTCGCCGAGGAAGTCAAAAAACTTGCGGAACAAACCCGGATGGCCTCCAAACAAATTGAAGATCTGATCCGGCAAACCCAGGAAAACGTCACAAACACCGTGACGGAAATGGAATCGGTAAGAAAAGAAGTGGATAAGGGGCTGGCCATCTCCCTGGAAACGAAGGAGAAATTTGTGAAGATTTTATCCATGATGGAGTCGATCTCCCCCCAATCGGAAAGAATCTCGGGAATCATTCAGCAATTGACGGCGGAAGTCCAGGAGGTTTTATCCGCCACATCGAAACTTTCAGGCATCGCCGAGGAAAACGCGGCAACGAGCCAGGAAGTGGCCGCATCCGCCCAGGAACAAATGGCATCCATGGAAGAGATCAAAGGGTTGTCGAAGAACCTGGCGCAAACGGCGGAAGAATTGCAATCGGCGGTGCAGTCGTTCAAAATATGATTCTTGTAAAAATGGAAAAGGACAGAGACGGAGGCAAACCGGCCCCCGTTTCCCGTTTGCTTCCGCACGTTGCAGGCTGCCCTGGGCTTCCGGGCAGCTTTTTTTATGGAATTTTTTGCGTTGCCCCGTTGCCATACCCGCTTGGTAAGCCCAGAATGGTTTGCCGCTGGCGTTTTCCTTGGTTGCAGCGGCGAAACGGGGCAAAGGCAGCGGCAAGGCCAAGACGTATTTTCTCGCCGAAGCGGGTTTCGCCGGCAGGCATCAGATACCGGTTCAACAAACGCCTGCCATTTTCCTTTCATCAGCCGTGAACCGGGGCGACGCGCACAAAAACCCGCTCGGAAAGGAGAATCCGATTTTTTTCGCCAAAATGATTCATTTCCTCCATATGGCGGAAAAACAATGCATCCAAATGAAAACGCTTATAAACTATGATGGAGTTGGGAAGATCGTACCGGTTTTAGCATTGCTCAAAAGGAGGAATCGCAGAAGTGAAAAGAATTTTATTGGCCTGTTCATCGGGGATGTCCACCAGTCTGCTCGTTTCAAAGATGAGGGAGGTGGCGGAACAAAAGGGCATCGAGACAGAGATTTGGGCAGTGGGAAATGAAAAGGCGGAAAAGGAAATGGAAAAGGCGGACGTCCTGCTGATCGGCCCGCAAATGAGATTTTTAAAGAAAAAATTGGAGAAGAAGGCCGAGGAAATCGGGATTAAGGTGGATGTCATCGACCCCGTGGCCTACGGCCGGATGGACGGCGAAAAAGTTTTTCATCAAGCGTTGGAATTAATAAACAAATGAAAGCAGGTGAGAAAATCGATGAACAAAGTGATGGAGTTTTTGGAAAGATGGTTGCTGCCCGTGGCGGAAAAATTAAATAATAACCGGTATTTAACCGCCCTTCGCGACGGTTTCATGGTCGCGCTGCCCGTCATCATTTTCGGTTCCATTTTTGTCGTCATTGCCAACTTTCCTTTTCTTGACCGCCTTTTGGGCGAGGAAGCGTACGCGGCCTATCAGAACGCCTTGGGGCCCGCGTCTGCAGCGACTTTAAGCTTGATGGGACTTTTCGTGATCGTCGGGATCGGGTATAAATTGACCGAACATTACGGCGGCCAGGCGATCTACGGCGGGGTTGTGGCGATCGCTTCCTTTCTGATCCTCACGCCGCAGACGGTGGAAAAGGTGACCGGTGCGATCCCGACATCCAGTTTGGGTGCGCAAGGGCTGTTTTTGGGGATTTTTACCGCCATTATTTCCGCGGAACTTTACCGCTTTTTCGTCAACAAAAATTGGGTCATCAAAATGCCCGCGGGTGTTCCCGAAGCCGTGTCGAGATCTTTCAGTTCCCTGATCCCCATCGGCTTGACTTTGACCGTCTTTCTGCTGGTGCGGATATTATTCAGCTACACGCCCTATGAAACCGTTCAAAACTTCATTTATACGGTCATTCAACAGCCGCTTACGAAACTGGGAAGCGGTCTCGGCGCGACCATCGTCGCGGTCATCCTCATTCAAATCTTCTGGTTTTTCGGCCTGCACGGTCAAATCATCGTCAACACCGTGTTTGACCCGATCTGGTACGCATTAAATGACGAAAATTTTCAAGCCTTTCAGGCCGGACGGGAGCTTCCCAATGTCATCACGAAACAATTCATCGACACTTTCCTGGTCGGAATGGGCGGCTCGGGAATGACTTTGGCGGTTGTCATCCTCATTTTCCTCATCGGCCGGAGCAGGCAGGTCAAAGAGCTTGGCAAGTTGGGCGGACCGCCCGGCATATTCAACGTCAACGAACCGATTACTTTCGGGCTGCCGATCATTTTAAACCCCTTGGCCCTGATCCCTTGGATCTTGGCACCCGTGGTGGTAACGGTGATTACGTATTTTGCCATGGCGAGCGGCCTGGTGCCGAAACCGGCCGGCATCATCGTCCCGTGGACAACGCCGATCGGAATCAGCGGTTTTTTGGCGACCGGCAACGCCTGGCAAGGTGCGGTTTTGCAAATCTTTAATCTTTTGGTTGTGATGGCGATTTGGTGGCCCTTCTTAAAAATCATTGATAAAAGCTATTATGAAAAGGAAAATAAGCCTTCGGAGTAAAGGGATGAAAAATATGGCCCCACCCTTGCCGAATCATGGGGCCACTATCTTTTCTAATCATACATAACGAACTTCAGGAGTGATTGAACATTGGACGAATTGACAGAAATTGCCTTTCAAATCATCTTGCATGCAGGAAATGGCCGGTCTTCTGCCATGGAAGCCATCCAGGAAGCAAAGGAAGGAAATTTTGAAAAAGCAGATGATTTAATGAAGGAAGCCGGTGAGGAATTGGCAATCGCCCACGGCTACCACAGCCGGCTTTTGCAAAAAGAGGCGAGCGGAAAAAGCGCCCCCGTCAATGTCATCCTGATCCATGCCCAAGACCATTTGATGACGGCGATCACCGTCAAGGATTTGGCCTTGGAATTCGTCGAACTTTATAAAAATAAATAAGGGAGGAGGAAAAACATGGATATTCGTTATCGTTTCCCTGCCGGTTTCTGGTGGGGGTCGGCAACTTCGGCCACCCAAATCGAAGGAGCGGCAAGGGAAGGCGGAAAAGGGAAAAACATTTGGGATTATTGGTATGAAATCGAGCCGAATCGTTTTTTTGACAAGGTGGGTCCGGAGACTGCCTCCGATTTTTACCATCTGTATAAAGAAGACATCCGGCTGATGAAGGAAATTGGGCATAATTCCTTCCGTTTTTCCATTTCCTGGTCGAGGCTCGTTCCCGGCGGTAGGGGAAAGGTAAATCCGGAAGCGGTGAATTTTTACAACCATGTGATTAACGAACTGCTGAAAAACGGCATCGAACCTTTCGTTACCCTATACCATTTCGACATGCCTTTGGAATTGCAGGAAGAAGGCGGCTGGGAAAGCCGGGAAGTGGTGGAAGCTTATAAAAACTATGCGGCCCAGTGCTTCCGTTTGTTCGGCGACCGGGTAAAAATGTGGTTTACCTTCAATGAACCGATCGTTCCGGTTGAAGGAGGATATTTGTACGACTTTCATTATCCGAACGTCGTTGATTTCCGGCGGGCGGCCCAGGTAGCCTTTCATACCATGCTCGCCCATGCGAAGGCCGTCGAGGCGTTCCGCGAAGCCGGGATACGGGGAGGAAAGATCGGCATCATCCTGAATTTAACGCCCTCCTATCCGAGGAGCCGTCATCCGGCAGACATGAAGGCCGCCCGCATCGCCGATTTGTTTTTCAACCGGAGCTTTCTGGATCCGGCGGTTTTGGGGGAATATCCGGAAGAACTCGTCCGGCTGTTGCAAGAGTACGGGCAATTGCCGGCATTCCGTAAGGAAGATTTGGAATGGATCAAAAATTATAAAATCGACATCCTCGGCGTCAATTATTACCAGCCGAGGAGGGTGAAAGCGAAGGATCATTTGCCCAATCCCTACAGCCCCTTTATGCCGGAATGGTTTTTTGATTATTACGAAATGCCGGGAAGGAAAATGAACCCCTACCGCGGATGGGAGATCTACGAAAAGGGCATTTACGACATCATGGTCAATTTGAAGGAAAACTACGGAAACATCGAATGCTATGTTTCGGAAAACGGTATGGGCGTGCAGGATGAGGAACGTTTTATCCGGGACGGGATGATTCACGACGATTATCGGATCGAATTTATCAAAGGCCATTTGATTTGGCTCCATAAGGCGATCCGGGAAGGATGCAACGTCAAAGGCTACCATTTGTGGACATTCATGGACAATTGGTCGTGGACGAATGCTTACAAAAACCGCTACGGCCTTGTTTCCGTCGACCTCCGCACGAAAAAAAGGACACCGAAGAAAAGCGCCTGGTGGTTTAAGTCGCTGGCGGAAAACAACGGATTCTGAACACAAGCTTTCCTGCGGTTCTGGTCTTTATGATCAGAGCCTTTTTTCGAATGCTTTCCCTTTCGGATATAAGCGATTCCCTGCATTATTATGATCGATTTTTCCAAGCCGTTGCTGTGATTCGGCAAAAATTCATTTGGAGTGTCCGATCATGATCAACTCCCGTTTAAAAACGATATTGCGAGAATTGATGTCCGTTAAGACTCCTCTAACGGGGGCGTATCTGGCCAATTTAAACAAGGTTACTCCGCGAACGACCAGGGAAGATATAAAAATGCTGGATGATTTGCTCCGGATGCATGGTGCCCGCATTTCTTCCCTGATGGGCAGGGGATACCAGCTGGAGGTATTGGATGACCAAAAATTCCGAAGCTTTTTGCGCAATCTTTCCGCTGCGGAACAAGATTCGGCGCCCATGCCCCCGAAAACCCCCGAGGAAAGGATCAAATACATCATCCGACGTCTGCTGTTATGTGACGATTATTTAAAACTGGATGATTTGGCGGAAGAAATGTACATCAGCAAATCCACCATACAAAATGACTTTAGATCGGTAAAAAAAATATTAAATGACTACGGATTGAAGATTATCGCACGGCCGAACTACGGCCTGAAAGTTACGGGCAGCGAGCTGAAATTGCGTTTCTGTCTTGCGGAATATTTGTTTGATCGGGATGACCAAAAGGAGATGTTGCTTGAACCGCCCATTTCGTTTCTGCAGAAGAAAGAGCTGGATCTTATTTTTCATATCATCATGAAACAGCTGAAACAACACCATATCACCATGCCGGATATCGCGGTAAACAACTTAATGATCCATATGGCCATCACGATCAAGCGGATAAAAGACGGTTACAGCATTGAACTTTACCAGAAGGAAATTCAAGAGATCCGTAAACAAAAGGAATATCAAGTGGCCAAAGATATCGCCAAAGAAGTGGAGAAGGCCTTCGGGATTCAAATTCCGCCGGCGGAAGTCGCTTATATCACCATTCACCTGCTTGGAACGAAGATCATTTCCAGGGCCGGCGGGGAGGCGGAACAAATGATCGACGGCGAAATCCTCCGCATCGTAAAGGCAGCCCTCGCCAAAATTGACGAAGATCTAAAATTAAATATTGAAGGGGACAAGGAACTGATCCTCGGTCTTGCCCTGCATCTCAAGCCGGCCGTTAATCGTTACAAATTCGGCATGAATATCCGGAACCCTTTGCTGAATGACATCAAAAAGAACTATCCTTTGGCTTTTGAAGCGGCGATCATCGCCGGTTTGGTCATCGGGAAGGAGACCGGAACCGTGATCGATGAAAATGAGGCAGGATATATTGCCCTTCATATCGGTGCGGCGATTGAAAGGAAAAAGATGAAATCGCAGCCGAAACGTTGCCTCGTTGTCTGCGCTTCCGGCCACGGGACGGCAAAGTTGATCCAATATAAACTGAAATCCTATTTCGGAAACAATCTGGATGTGGCCGGAACAAGCGAATATTACAATCTGCAGCAAATGCCTTTGGATGATATCGATTTTATCATCAGTTCCGTTCCGATTCCCGACAGTTTCGGCATACCCGTTCTCGAAGTAAATGCCGTCCTGAATGAATCGGATTTAAAAAAGATTGAGCAATTTATTTTGAAGAACAGCCAATCGAGAAAAAACTATTTTCGGAAAGATCTCACGTTTTTGGGAAAACATTTTCGGTCCAAAGAGGAAGTTTTGGAATTTTTGCACCGGACCCTGATGGAAAAAGGACTGGTGAAACAAAATTTTTTGGAATTCGTTTATGAAAGGGAGAAGGTGGCCCCCACCTCCTTTGGGAATTTGGTTGCCGTGCCTCATCCCATCACCCCGCAGAGCGAAGAAACATTTCTCGCCGTCTGCACCCTCGAAAAACCCGTCAACTGGAGCGAGAAACCCGTTCAGCTGGTCATCTTGTTCAGCGTCAAGAAAAACAGTGAAGAAGATTTGGAAGAAATGTATAATCTGCTTGTAAAAATCATTCACGATCCCTCCATTGTTCAGCGCCTCGTCCAGGCGGACAATTACGGAGAATTTATTGCCTGCATCGAAGAAATTTAACCAACTTTGTTTCCATCTGGAGATCAAACGGGAGCCTGATCTGGAATACGGACTTATCCATTTTTTGTTTCACGGGTGCGAAATGGCAACCCTCCGTTTGGAAAGGTTGGTTTTTACAGGAAAGAGGTGCGGTTGCTTCGATTCGAAGTGTGCGGAAATGGGGACGAGGTTCTCCCTGCAGGTTCCGGTAGGAGGGTCTGATGGTCGAGAAACCGTCCCGGTTGAATTTTTCACCGAAACCGGCTCAATCTTTTTTCGCGCGTTCGGAAAAAATGCAAGCGTTTTAAGGGGGTTGGGGAAGAAGGCAGTTGAGATCTTCAGAAGCATGGACGGATCCGATGTGTGGACGGGGACGGATGGGAGGATCCGGGATCCGGATGGACGGTCTGTGGGAATGGGGATGTACATCATCGATGTATTGTCCCTGTTGCCAAGTTCCGGATGCGCGGTCTGTGGGAATGGCCCGTTTCAGAGATGCTTCCCCCGGGCTTGGCAGCCGATGCGAAAGCACGGGAACATGCGATCGCATAAAAAATCACATGAAATACGGCCCGTTTTTTCCGTTGACATTATTGGCCGAATCCGAAATAATGGGAGATGGTTGCCTATATCATCCGGTGATGGAGTTCCGCCGTTAACCGCCTTGCAAAAGGCTGATGACTCCTGCTGAAAAATTTTTCGGCAGGGGTTTTTTGTTTTTTCCAGAAAACGGCGGCTTCATGAAAGAAAATGCAGGGATGTTCGGGCAACCGCTTCAGTCACCGAAGAAAAACAAAAAGGGGGATATTCATGAAGAATGCGGCGCTATTGGCGGCGGGGGGATTTTTCGGCTCCGTTGCCCGGTTTGCCTTGGCGGAATGGATCCCGGCCCCGGAAGGCTTTCCCTTCGCTACCTTGCTCATCAACGGGCTGGGCTGCTTGTTTCTCGGCTGGTTTTACACCCGGGAAAACGCTAAGAAAAAGCCCAGGCCTGAACGGCTCCTTCTGATCGGCAGCGGGTTTACCGGTTCCTTCACTACCTTTTCCACCTTTTCCCTGGAGACGGTGCAATTGTTTCAAAGCGGACCCGTCTTTTTGGGTATTCTTTATCTCATAGGAAATTTGTCTGGGATTTGCATGGCCGCTTTGGGCGTAGGCTTGGCCTCGGCAAAAGGGAAGGAGGAGATCGGGGAATGATGGTTTTGGTCGGAATCGGGGGCTCCCTCGGGGCGATGGCAAGGTTTTGGCTCAGCGGCCTGCTGCCGTCCGGTGCCGGAAGCAACAGCCGTCCCTTTCCCGTGGGCACATGGGTTGTAAATCTCGGCGGTTCCTTTTTGTTAGGGTTCCTGGCAAAACTGTATACGGACAACCTCGTTCCGGAATGGTTCTGGCATTTTGCCGGTGCAGGTTTTTGCGGCGCCTTTACCACCTTTTCCACCTTCGGCTACGAAACGATCAGCCTGTTGAAAGCAAAGCGGGTGAAAACCGCCGCCGTTTACGTGCTTTCTTCCCTGGCCGGGGGGATCGCCGCCGCATGGGCGGGCTTTCTGTGCCGGACGATATTTTAAACGGATAAAGCCCCGGGATGCCGCCCGGGGCTTTATGCGGATGAAGGCCACCTGAAGGCGTGGCCGAACCGCTTGGACGAAATGCTTGCGGCCGCGGGCGAACGGGCTGATGCAGCATGCGCGCGGAATAATGAAAATTCCGAAGATCGCGGGCAAACGAGCTGCTGACACACGGCCACGGCAGGGCAAAAGCCGCTTGTGCCCTAATGAAGTTTTTTCTTCCCCCGAAAAAACAGACCTGAAGAAGCATGGCGCAAGCAGGCAGCGGTTTGCCTCAAGCAAATTTCGGACGGTGAAATCAGGCATAAAAAAGGGTCTGATCAGCTCCCGGCATCATCCATTGTTTTCCGCAACTGTTTCATTTCCCTTTGAATCCGTTTCAATTGCTTCATCCGCTCTTCCTCTTCTTCGGGATCCCCCGATTCTTGGGTGATCAGCTGCTCGTATTGGAGTTTCAGCCGTTCCCATTCATTCGCCAGGATTTGGACGGAAGGGGAGAGGGACCGGCGGTTTTCCCATTCGGCGTACCCTCCGGAAAAAACGGCGGCCTTTCCGTTTTCGATATGCACCACCTTATTGCTCACTTTCCGCAGCAGGTAAGGATCGTGGGCGACGAGGACGATGGAACCGGGAAATTGTTCGAGGGCTTCTTCCACCCTTTCCCTGTCCGGGATATCGAAATAATTGACCGGCTCATCCAAAACCAGCAGATTGGCGGAGGAAAAATACAATTTGACGAAGGCGACCCGGCACTTTTCTCCCATGCTCAAGTCCCGGATTTTTTTGTAGACGGTGTCCCTGCGGAACAGAAAGCAGGCCAAAATGGTGCGGGCTTCCGCCGATTTCATCTCCGGCAGCGACAAAATCTCATCCAAAATGGTCCGATCCGGATGCAAATTTTCCAGTTCTTGAAAGAATTGGCCGATTTTCAACTGGGGATTTCTCGTCACCGTACCGGAACCGGGCGCCAATTCCCCCGTCAGCAATTTTAACAGGGTGGTTTTGCCGCTGCCGTTTTTGCCGACCACCGCGATTCGGTCACGCCGGGCGATGTGGAGATTTACCTTTTCCAGCACACGCCTTTTCCCGTAGGAAAAAGAAACGTCGTTCATTTGCAGCATCTGTTTTCCGGAGAAATCGGCGGCTTCCAGGCTTGCCGAAATCCGCTCGGGCTCTTACGGTTTTTCGATTTTCCTCGCTTCCAGCCGTTCCAGCGCCCTTTCCTTCGCCTTGAATTTGGCCGCCTGTTTGGCCGCCTTTTTCTGGGCGTAAGGGTTCCGCACCCCCGCTTTGGCATTCGCCCGTTCGTACCAGCTTTTATAACGGGCGATGGTCTCCGTCAGCTTTTTCCTTTCCTGTTCCTGCTTCTCGTACAGGTATTGGAGGGACTTCATTTCCTGTTCCTTTTGCCTTTTGTAGGAAGAATAGCCGCCGGCGTATTTCTTCGTGCCGGCTTTCGTCAATTCGTAGGTGACGGTCGCCGTATGATCGATAAATTCCCGTTCGTGGGAAATGAACAAAACGCTCCCAGGGAAACGCGAAAGCCAATTTTCCAGCCAGCGGACGGTTTCCAGATCCAAGTGGTTCGTCGGTTCATCGAGAAGCAAAAGTTCCGGGGAATGCCGGACGGACTTTGCCAGCTTCAGCCGGGTTTTTTGCCCGCCGCTTAGGCTCCCGGCAGGAACGTCCCACAATTCTTCGGAAATCCCGAATCGCTTTAATAAATTTTCCATTTCCGCTTCCCATTCATAGCCGCCCGCATCCAAATAGCGCTGCAGCCGACGGTTGTAGATTTCAACGGCGTTGGGGTCATTTCCCTTTGCGAGAAGTTCGGCGCAGCGGTCGAGCTCTTTTTTGAGCGGATAGTTGTGATGGCCTTCCATGACCCATTCTTTGGCGGTTAACGCAAGGTTTTCCGGCATGTCCTGGGGCATGATTCCGATTTTCGATTTTTCCACGCCGAAATAAATGTTTCCGGAATGAAAGGGCACCAACCCCAAAATTCCTTTCAAAAGCGTCGTTTTTCCGATGCCGTTTTCTCCGATCAGCGCCACCCGCTCGTTTTCTTTGATCTCCAGATCAACATTTTCAAACAGCCGGTTTCCGCCGATTTCCATCGCTGCCTTTTCCAGCTTTAAAAGAAACATGGGATCTTCCTCCGTTCCGCCGTACAACAAGAAGCGGGCAGGCAGGCGATCGGCGTCCGCCGCATCACCGGAAAAAAAGACACAGGGCTTGCCTGTGTCTCCGCGGGTCAACCGGAAAATTCAATTGGCCGGGCGAAAGGAGCGCCAAAAAAAGACACAAGGATCCCGTTCTTTGCTGTACGGCAAGGTTGATTCGCTTAATTAAAAGCAGAAGCCGCAAAAAGAACGGGAATTTTCCATTGTGGAATTTGGATGCCTCCTTCGCAGTTTCCCATTTTCGTTAAGTTTGATTATAACAGGAATTCGGGAGGATGTCACGGGTTTCGCGGAATCTGGACATCCCGATCCGGGAGGGAAAGGCGTTATTTTTCCACGACCGGAAGTCAAACTATGCAATAATCGTTTTGGATCGGCGTCATGTTCCACGCCGTTCGGATACAACGCAAATTCCGGTCCTCCCGCATGTTCGTACTCCGATGAAGGAAGCCGTTCGGAATAAATCCGGTCCCACGCGTCGCGAACGGAATCCGGCATCGGACCCCTCATCGGAAAAACCGCGTGTCGGGAAGGGGGGAGGACCGTTTCTTCCCAACCGTTTGGTACGTTCGTCCCCTTTTTCTCAATGCCGATAAAATAGGTGAACGATTCCTCTTCAGGGTCAAAATCTTCGCACACCCCGAACAATCCCATGCCGCCGCGTTCTTTTTCCGGCGCTTCGATGAATCCGTTCCGGCGGGATTCCTCCCGAAAGGCGGAAATGTCCCGGTGGTTCTGTTTATTTCCCGGCCGCGTGCGGATCCCCTTTCCGATGATCCGGATTTCTCCAAGGTCCGCAATTTTGCATTCCATTTTTTCAGCTCCCTTATTATTTTGTATGGTCAAAGCCTTTTGGAAAAAAGGATTTTTCACGATTTTCCCAGCTTTCCCGCCGGCATTTCCCGGGGATCCGCCGCTTCCGGCACCGGGCCCTGTTATCGGNCCATTTATGGAAAAGGCCGTATCGGTTCTGAAAAATCAACCCGGCAGGGAGGTGGGAACGATGCGGGAAGGAACCGGTTTCGATTCGGTCTCGGTTCTCTGTTCACGATTTTAAATCTTCTTTCATCCGAAAATTCCTCCTTGATTGTTCCATCAGGGATGCCGGCAGCCTCCGCCGGGAAGGATTTTCCCTGCTGCACGGCGTATATGGTACATAACGGTGATTTTCCGGAGAGGAGGAGGGACGGATGAAAGCGGTCATTGCCGGCGGCACCGGATTGATCGGCCGGGAACTGACGAGACTTTTGGAAGGGCGCAGCCATGAAATCATCATTTTGACAAGAGGGAATGGAGAAGCCGGCGGATCCGCAAAAGCGGTCAACTGGCTGCAGGACGGAGCCCGGCCCGAAAAGGAAATCGGGTACGCGGACGCCTTCATCAATCTGGCCGGCGCTTCCATCAATGCCGGCCGCTGGAACGCCAGACACCGGAAGGAAATCTACGAAAGCCGGATGCGCGCGACGGAAGAATTGCTCCGGATCATCGCGGCCCTTCCGCAAAAACCGAAAGTGCTGGTGAACGCCAGCGCTATCGGGATCTATCCCCCGTCCTTGGAGAAGACATACACGGAACAATCCGGGGATTTGCCGGCCGATTTTCTCGGCGAAACGGTCAAGGATTGGGAAAACAAAGCGGCGGAAGCGGAAACATACGGAGTGCGGACGGCCTTCATGCGGTTTGGGATCGTTCTGGACAAAGAAGAAGGAGCGTTGCCGCTCATGGTTATGCCGTACAAATGGTATGCGGGGGGAACCATCGGATCGGGAAAACAGTGGGTTTCCTGGGTTCACGTTGCAGACGCGGCCCGGGCCGTTCTTTTTGCCGTCGAAAACGAGGGGATCCGGGGCCCCGTCAACGTCACCGCGCCAAATCCGGTGACCATGAAGGAGTTCGGAAAAACGATCGGCGCCCTCCTGCACCGCCCCCATTGGCTCCATGTGCCTTCTTTCGCCTTAAAATGGGCCCTCGGGAAAAAGAGCTCCCTAATCCTGGAAGGCCAGCGGGCCTATCCCGCCCGGCTGGAGGAAGCGGGCTTCGTCTTCCGCTTTCCCGACTTGAAATCCGCTTTGGAAGATTTGCTGAAAAAGGGTGGATGATCCGTTTGCGGAAGAGGGATACCCTATTCTGAGGAGGGATTCCGATACCGAAACAAGAATTTTCCGTCCCCGAAGGAAACGAGACCGCGCAAGGACGGCCGGTTCAGCCGTCCGGATACCGGACGGTTTTCCCCGGGCGGACCGGGAACGGTCTCCGTGAGGCGTGTTTGCCGTCAGGCGTTATGATACATTTTCATAAAAACGGGTATGTACATGAAAAAAGACAGGGAAAGAAAAATTCCGGTGATGATCATGAGCCCGCCCGCCAGCACGGGATCGATGCCGGGAAAGGCGACCAAAAAAAACATCGCCACGTAAAAGACGGCGGTGGACAGTTTTCCGAACCACATGGCGCCGTTTAATTTCTTCCCTCTTTTCAAGAGGATCAGGCTGTTGATGCCCATGAACAGTTCCTTCACCGCGAAAAGGATGAACAAAACCCACATGTATTTGTAGCGCAATAGCAGGCAGGCGGCGATCGCGGCCTGGGTCAGCTTGTCGGCGATCGGATCCAGGACCTTCCCCAGGTCGGTCGTTTGGTTAAAATTCCTGGCGATAAACCCGTCCAACAGGTCGGTCAAACCGGAGAGAACGACGATGATGGCGGCAAAATAATAATCCTCCGCCCGGTCCGCGGTGACGTATTCGTAAATGAAAAAGGGGATGAGGATGAGCCTCACGGTTGAAAGGAAATTGGGGACGGAAAACAGCTCTTTGGTGTTTGCGCGCACAAAAATTCCTCCTGTTTCTACATGACTCATATACCCATATTACTAATTTTATAGAAATCATGCAAAGTTTGCTAGTATTCACGCTTATTTCCTGTTCCGTCCGAGTCCGTCCGATCCCTCCCCGGCGGGTGCGCCCGCACCGAAAAAGGGGAGATCCGGGCCGCGGACGGGAGGATTATTTTTGCGGGGCTCGTTGGGGGAAAACCCGCGGGGTGCGGCGAAACGGGAACGGGCGGGAGACCGCTTCATGGCGGGGCGGCAAAACAGGGATGGAAAGCCGGCCGCATTTTAAAATCGGACGAAAAAGGGGGATGGTATCCGTGAAGATCGCGCTCATCACCGGAACGAGCAGCGGCTTCGGCCTGCTTACGGCGCTCGAATTGGCGAAAAAGGGATACCGGGTCATCGCCACCATGCGGGATCCGGAAAAGCGGCATCGCCTGCTGGAATTGGCCGAGAAATCCGCGGCCGGCCGGATCGAGGTCTGGCGGATGGATGTGACAAAGGAAGAAGAAATCGACGGGGCCAGAAAAAAACTGGAAGATGCTTACGGGAAGCTGGACGTTTTGATCAATAACGCCGGCTATGCCACGGGGGGTTTTTTCTCCGAGATTGAAGTTTCCGAATGGGAGAAGCAGTTCCGGACCAACTTTTTCGGTCCGGTCCGGGTGACCAGGGCCTTTCTGCCGCTCATCCGGAAAAACGGGGGAGGAAAGATCATCAATATTTCAAGCGTCAGCGGCTTTTTCGGATTCCCCGGTCTGGGCCCCTATACGGCGTCGAAACATGCGCTGGAAGGCTTCAGCGAAAGCCTCCGGCTGGAGCTGGCGCCGGAAAACATCTGGGTATCCCTGGTCGAACCCGCCGCCTATGCCACGGACATTTGGGAGAAAGGGCTGAAAAATTTTTCCCCCGAAAACCGGCCGAAGTTCCAGCAAAGGCTGATCAAAATGGCGATGAAGGCGGGAAAAACCGGATCCGACCCGACGGAAGTCGCCCGGCTGATCGGAAAAATTTGCGATGAAGAAAAACCCGGCTTGCGCTATCCGGTGGGGAAGGGGGCGCGCTCCCTGTACCGGTGGAAAGCGCTGCTTCCCTGGCGGCTCGTGGAAAGGGCGGTCCTGAAAAAATTGGGCGGTTAGAGTTTGCCGGCGGGAGAAGATGGGATTCATTTGCCGGAAGGCATCGTAGCGCGAATATTTGTTGGAAACGAATGTACGGCGGCAAAAGACGGGCGAGGAACGGTCGGGGGATGGCCGGGGCCTGCGCCGGTGAGTAATGGGAAAAGGGGTTGACGTTCCTTTCATCAGCGGGATTTTGGTGTGGCGGACAAGGGAGGGCCAAAGAGGAGAGAACCTGCGGGCGCATCATCCGGTAGGATGGGCCAAGCCGTCGGATGACAGGAGCGTCCGGCTTTCCGATCCGTCTTCCCGCGGCAGGTCCGGTTGTCCACTGTCCACTCCAGATTCGATTTTCCGGCCACCGGATGGATATTTTCGCTTGAGTATAATAAAATGACATTAAAACCGATGAACCGTCCGCAGGATTGAAAGCGCTGCCCGGATTGGCCGGCAAGTGAAAACCGGAAAGGATGGGAGGCGAAGGAACGGGAACCCGCCGGTTCAATGAGCGGTCCGGATGGGGGAAATCAAGGGGATTCCTGCATCAACTACGGACGGAAGGGGTTGGGAGAATGGAAGGTTTGAACCACACGCCGCAAACTTCCACAAAACCGGAAATCCCGAAAAAACGGGCCATAATCGGGCCCGGACTGCTCGTCGCCGCAACGGGGGTCGGGGCCGGCGATCTCGTTGCGGCCCTGGTTGCCGGAACCAATTACGGCCTTGTGTTCGTCTGGGCCATCCTCGTCGGCGCCGTCTTGAAGTTTGTGCTCAATGAAGGGGTCGGGCGCTGGCATCTGGCGACCGGCACGACGATTCTGGACGGCTGGAAGCGGATGGGGAAATGGGCGACCGGTTATTTCGGGATTTACATCGTGATTTGGGGCTTCGTTTATGGGGCGGCCGTCGCCTCTTCATGCGCCTTGGCGATGACGGCCATGTTTCCGCAGCTTCCCCTCTGGGGCTGGGCGGTTATCAATTCCCTGGCCGGCTTCGCACTCGTTTGGCAGGGGAAATTTCGCGCCTTTGAAAACGTGATGAACGTGCTCGTCGGGGTGATGTTCGTCACAGTTGTCGGGTCGGCCGTCATCGTCCTTCCCGAGCTCGGCGGCGTGATCCATACGGCGGCGCCATCCTTGCCTGAAGGTTCGCTGTTATACGCCCTCGGTTTGATCGGCGGGGTCGGCGGATCGATCACGCTGGCCTCCTACGGTTACTGGCTCCAGGAAAAGAAGTGGCAGGGGCTAGGGTTCGTCCGCGCCGTTCGATACGATTCGGGGATCGCCTATTTGGTCACCGCCCTCTTTACGGTTTCCCTCTTGATTTTGGGTGCCGCATTGCTTTACGGGACGGATGCGACCATCGAAGGCGAAAAAGGGCTCGTCGATTTCGCGGCGATTTTGGGAAATGAATTGTCGCCTGCCTTCCGCTGGGTGTTTTTGATCGGGTTTTGGGCCGCATCGTTCACGTCCCTGCTCGGCGTCTTGAACGGCGTCTCGTACCTGTTCGCCGATTTTGTCCACACGGTGCGGAACACCGGCATCGAAAAGCGGCGTTTGAGCGGGACGAAGGCCTATAAGTTTTACGTGTTTTGGCTCACCTTCCCGCCGATGCTCCTGCACTTCTTCGGAAAACCGGTCGGCCTGATCCTGGTTTACGGGGCCTTGGGTTCGTTGTTCATGCCGTTTTTGGCGTTCACCTTGCTCTATTTGTTGAACAGAAAAGCTCTGGTGCCCGATGCGAAAGTCCGGAACCATTGGCTTTCGAACCTCTTCCTCCTGTTGAACCTTTTGCTTTTCGCGGTGCTTGCCGTAAACGAATTGAAAGGGCTTTTCGACTGAACCGGATCCGGGCCGTCATACCCCCGGAGACGGCGCTTCATTCCTCGCTCTTCCGCCCGGTCAGGCTGACCTATTTTCTGCGGAAGGAATGCCGGTGGTTGGCAGGAAGGCGCAGCACGCGGACCGGGGAAAAGGTCCGGCGATCAGGTTTCAAGGATGGTAAGCGTGGAAATGAAAAACGGGAGGCGGTTCGGCGGCTTCCTTTTATGGCTGGTGGCGGGGATGGGCGGAGCGCCGCTTGCCCGGGCAGGCCGGGTTTCCATATTTATGGAAAAGAATGTAAATAGACCGGGTACCGCATCGGCTGTCTTCGTTGAAGATGATGCTCGCATTTTATGAAAAGCATCCGACGGTCGTATGCGGCCCGATGCTTCCGCTTGATGAAAAAGGCTTGCCCTCCGCATCTTTTTATGCCATAGTTAAAGATGAAAGGACAATCCAATAAGGATGCCAGTTTGTGGGGGAACCGGTGTTGCCGGTTGAGAGTGTATCCGTGAGATACAGACCCTTCGAACCTGATCTGGTTCATACCAGCGTAGGGAACATACTGGCCTGCAATTTCAATTTTGCAGCGGATAAGTATGTTCCCCGGGGTGTTTCCCGGGATTTTTGTTTAGACGCCGCTTTCCTTTCCTGCCCGGGAAACCGCCGGGATACCTCCCTCCGCAAACGGCAAACGACAAGGAGGGATTTTTTCATGGGAAAATGGAGGATGCTGTTTCTATTAAGCCTGGCGACGATTGTATTCGCCTCCTGCTCCGGCAAGGGAGGGGATGCGGGAAAAGAGGACGGGAAAACGAAACCCGCGGAAAAGATTACCGTCGCTTTGGACTGGACGCCGAACACCAACCATACCGGGCTGTACGTGGCAAAGGAAAAGGGATACTTCAAGGATGAGGGGCTGGATGTGGAAATCCTCATGCCCGGGGAAGTCCCCGCCGAGCAGTTGGTCGCCTCCGGCCGGGCGGATTTCGGGGTGAGCTACCAGGAAGCCGTCACCCAGGCCCGGATCCAGGATGTCCCGATCGTTTCCATCGCCGCCGTCATCCAGCACAACACCTCCGGATTTGCTTCCTTAGCGGAAAAAAAGATCACCTCGCCGAAGGACTTTGAAGGGAAAACATACGGCGGATGGGGATCGCCCGTGGAAAGGGCCGTTTTGGCTTCGCTCATGAAGCAGGAGGGGGCCGATGTGGACAAGGTGAAGTTCGTCAACATCGGCGATACCGACTTTTTTACCGCCGTAAAAAAGGATATCGACTTCGTTTGGATCTATTACGGTTGGACGGGCGTGGAAGCGAAGCTGCGGAACGTGCCGATTCACATCGTCTATTTGACCGATTACAGCGAAAAATTGGATTATTATACGCCTGTCCTTGTCGCGAGTGAGGCGATGATCGGGAAAAACCCGGAAACGGTCCGGAAATTTTTGGCCGCCGTTTCAAAAGGATACCGTTTCGCGATCGATCACCCCGATGAAGCCGCGGACATTTTGATCGGGGCGGTCCCCGAACTGGATGCTGAGCTCGTCCGGGAAAGCCAAAAATGGTTGTCCAAAAAATACCAGGACGACGCCGAACGATGGGGGGAACAGAAACTGGAAGTCTGGAAAAACTATGCGGAATGGATGTATGAAAACGGGCTTTTGGAAAAGCCCCTCGACGCCGAAAAGGCCTTTACCAACGAGTTTTTGCCGGAGGAATGAGAACCTCCGGCACCGAGGGGAACCGTTTGCTTTAATCTAAATGGAGGAGGCAATACCGATGGCCGATGCGCTTGTCAGCATTCAAATCATCCCAAGAACGCGGAATGAAGAAGACACCTATTCGCTGGTGGATGAAGCCATTCAAGTGATCGCCGATTCGAAGGCCAAATACGAGGTCCATCCGCTGGAAACGACGATGGAAGGGGATTTGCGGGAACTGTTGGACATCGTTGACCGGATGCACCGGAAAATGATTGAAAA
Source organism: Caldibacillus debilis DSM 16016 (assembly GCF_000383875.1). NCBI lineage: Bacteria > Bacillati > Bacillota > Bacilli > Caryophanales > Bacillaceae > Caldibacillus > Caldibacillus debilis. The sequence continues at coordinate 189,662 of NZ_KB912913.1, forward strand.
AGGATGCCCGAGCGTCCTTTCCGAGGTGAAGATCTTTTATAAACCGGGAGGCGCGTCAATGGACGAATTGACGGCGAAATACCGTTGAGGAAAAGGATCCGGGAGGGCGGGCCTCCCGTTCTCGTCCTTATTCTGTCGCTGTTCCTTTGGGAAGGGGCGGTGCGGATATTTTCCGTGCCCGCCTGGCTTCTTCCGGCCCCGTCCGCAATCCTCCGGGAAGGGATCTTCGGCTGGAGGGAGTACGCCGGGCATTTGGCGGCCACGGCCCGCCTATCCTTTTTCGGTTATCTCATCGGCTGTTTGACCGGGGCGGGGACGGCGGCGGCGCTTCACCTCGTCCCGTTGCTGCGGAAAAGCCTTTATCCGTTTTTGATCATTTCGCAAAATATTCCGTTGATCGTGCTTGCCCCGCTGCTCGTCATCTGGTTCGGCTTCGGGGTGCTTCCGAAAATCATCGTGATTACCCTCGTTTGCTTTTTCCCGGTCGCCGTCAGCACCTTGGACGGGTTCCGGCAGACGAGCCCGGAATTGATGCACTACATGGAAATGGCCGGCGCAAGCAAAGGACAAATCTTCCGGAAACTGGAATGCCCCCATGCCTTGCCTTTCCTGTTTTCCGGGTTGAAAATTTCCGCCTCCTACAGCGTCATGGGGGCGGTCGTCTCCGAATGGCTCGGGGCGAAGGAGGGATTGGGGGTATACATGACCCTTGCCCAATCCGCCTTCCGCACGGACCGGGTCTTCTTGTCCATCTTTCTCGTCGTTTTCTTGAGCCTGGTCTATTTCGGTCTCATCGGCTGGCTGGAGAAAAAGACGGTGAAATGGAAACCGGAAGAAAGGGAGAAGGAAAGACGATGAAGAGGGGCTGAAATCCGCCGGCGGACGTTTGGGTTCCATTCCGGTCATCGGTGCACCCGGACTGCGATCGCCGGCCGGAGGGGAGGCCCCTTTCTCAATCCGTCGTTTTTTGACGAAGTGCCAAAAGGGCTGACGTGAAACGGCTCAATATTGCCAAACCTAGAGTCCGCCGAACGGGAAGCCGAATTTCACACAATGATTCGAACTTAACCTTTGCTTGGGTTTTCCGTCCGGATCCCTTCCGGAGAAAGATCCGCACGCGCCCGGAAGGCTTGCAAGAGCCCGCGGCTGCCGGAAGCATCCCCCCCCTTCGCATGATGGACAGGCCAGCACTTCGGCGGCAAAACCATGTTTGAATTTTGCAAGGTTTTTCGGCGGCCCGGGTGCCGGATGCGGGAAGACGCTTGATAAGGCGGGTGAGAAGAGATGGCGTTTTTGAAGGTTGAAGGGCTGGCGAAGGCCTACGGGGAAGCGGCCGTGTTGGGCGGGGTCGATTTTTCCGTCGAAGAAGGAGAATTCGTCTCGATCGTCGGTCCGTCCGGCTGCGGGAAAAGCACCCTGTTTTCCATCATCGGCGGAATCGTCCGGCCCGATGCGGGATCCGTGATCCTGGAGGGGAAGGAGATCACCGGGATGCGGGGACACGTCAGCTATATGCCCCAATCCCCTTCTTTGTTTCCCTGGCGGACCGTCCTTGCGAATGCGTTCCTCGGCGGGGAGATCGCAGGAGACAGAAATGAAGGGGAGGCCCTGCGCATGCTCGAAAAAGCGGGCCTTTCCGGGTATGAAAATAAATATCCCCATGAATTGTCCGGGGGGATGAAGCAGCGGGTTTCCTTCGTCCGGAGCCTGTTGACCCCCAAACCGCTCATTTTGATGGATGAACCCTTTTCCGCTTTGGACGACTTCACCCGCCGGGACATGCAGAAATGGCTGTTGTCCGTTTGGAGCGGAAACAGGCGCACGATCCTTTTCATCACCCATAATTTGGACGAGGCGGCACTTTTGTCCGACAAAATCATCGTCCTAAGCCGCAAGCCGGCCAAGGTAAAGCATGTGTTCACCGTTCCGCGGGAAAGGGAGAAAAGGGAAGAATGGCTCCTGTCGGACGATTATTTGCCCTTCAAGCGGAGCCTTTTGCGGGAATTAAACGGCAAATAGGATAGGGACGGGCCGGTTTGGCGAAGAAGCCGATGTGGCCGCTGAATGAATTGAAGGCCGAAAAAAGCGGATGTGTAAACGAAGCGGCCGCGGGAGAAGCCGGCATGCTGAATGTTTGGTAGGCGTTGCAAGCGGGTATGAATCCGAAATCGTTCTGGAATTATGAAAATGCCGATAAACAAATACCCTAGTCAAAAGCGTATGCAACCGAAAAGGGTGCGGAAGGGGGATGCGGCCCCTGCGGCGAAAGGGAATTGCCGCGGGGTTTTTCGTTCTGCAGCTGTGCGGATGGTTCTTCTTACGGAGACCCGCGTCCGCGGAGCAGGAAGAATCGGTGTATTAACTGGTTTGCCGCCAAAAGCTTCCCGTTTACGTGATGGACGGGATGGCACTTCGGCGGCAGAACCATTTTTGAATGTTGCCAAGTTGGCATAATCGGCTGCAGCCGGTACGGCGGGATTTTTCCCGCCTTTTTTTGATCTTTCTGGTATTCGGGTACGACAGATTCTCTTGATACCAATCAACCGGAACGTCGTTCTTCCGGTGGCCGGGGCGTAGACGTCGGTGACGTAGTTTTGACCGGGATACAGGCCGTTGTTGTAGACCGTTTTCGGATAAACCGCTTCAATGGTGTAATTCTTGCTTATCGGGTCGGGGATGTAGAAATCGTTGATGGCCCTCGGTTTATGCCGTTCGCCTTTGGTATCGACATACCCGTTTTCCCACGATTCGCCGATGTAGTTGACGGTCTCGCCCGTATTGGTTACATAGGAACGCCACATGTTGCGTTTCTTCGAAACGTCTTTCGTCGTGCCGTCCTGCCAGGTCAAGGTGGCGTAGAAATACCCTCTGAACCCGGATTTTCCGCTTTTTGCCGGCGCCTGAATCGTCAATTTGTTGGCATACACCCGTGTCAGGGTCGCTTGGTCCGAGTAATTGTTGTTGACATATTTGAACGTGATTTTTCTCGGTTTCCCCATTTTGTTATTTTGACCGGTGTCTTTGGTGATGTACATCGTATCCAAGCAAGAACGGGTAAAGGCGTTGACGCCGTATTTGGGAGCGCCGGGATAATATTTCGTACAGGTCGTCGTGGGATAGGGTTCATCCTGATACGTGTAATCATCCGAGAATTTGATATCGATTTTGGTCGGGTATAAGAACAAAATGGTTTGATAAGCCATGGCGCCGTTGTCGAGATAAATGTATCTTGCTTCCCTTACCGGCTGCCCATAGCTGTAGGTGAATTCGGCGCCGACCATATTATCGTCGCTTCCGGGGTTCGTCCCCTTGTTTGCATCATCGCAAGGGGCAACGGTCATATCTTCCCAGTCGATGATACACAAGTCATTATTCGTCACCGAAGAAAACTCGTAAAACATCATATTCGAGCAATTCCTTTTGTAGATGTATGACGGATTGACTTTGCTGGGGGCATAGGTGACTTCGCAACTGGGCTTCACGAAATTTTCGTAGGTTTCCGCATAGGCGTGCCAATAAAAGGGTTCGGGCGTGCCGGTGGAATAGGTCTTCGGTGTCGCTTTTCCGTTTTTGTGGGTTTCTTTTACGATGACGGTCTGCACGGGGTTTGTGGATTTGACCTCTGCTTTATCTTTCTTTTCATTGATTTCGACGACCATATTGTTGACTTTTGTCTTTTGGGCGTAGATGATGAGGCGGTAATCATCGTCTTTTGATTCATATTGGCCGTCAGTATAAGAAAAGGAATATTTGATGTATTCATAATAGTTTCCGACAGCATGGTATCCGCTATAAATGTTTGCCATTCGGTAAGTGCCATCTTCATGGAGATAATCTTTTCCATTGATTTTGACAACAGTGTTTACTTCAACTGTGGGTCCACAATCCCAAGCATCGACCGGGCCGAAGTAATAGATTTTACAAGTGACGTTTCCGGTTACGAGTTTTGTCCGGTCGTAACTTTTCGACCAGACATGATGTTGGTCGTAGATTTCTTTTTTGTTGGGACTCCGCGTTTCATCTTCCACGTCCACAAAGGCGAGGTGCCAGGCCCTGACATAATCGTAATCGCTTTTTCCGGTGTTTTTGTCCTTGTAGGCGACCACGTACAAGTCGCCGAAGGGGTATCGGTAAACCACGCCGGTTCCGCCTCTCACATCGGTTGGTGTTGAAGATTCCAAACCTCCTTTTAACCGATTGTTGTATGCAAGTACAAAAGAATCGTAAATACGCTGGTTTTTTCCATAAGGACCCGGTTTGCTTTTTTCATTTTGATTTTTTAAAAGCACTTGGCTTTTGTCGACGGTCTGGCTGGCCACGGACCTCATGTTTTTTTCCAGCGAAGAGGTTCTTTTATTTTCAATCAACGCTTTTGCCCCGCTTGCATCGTTGTTATCTTCATCGCAAGGGAATTTCTTCCCGTTGCCATAGGTGACGGTGCAATTGAAAAGGCCGAAGTAGCTGCCGGGCTCCATATGCCAATCCCGAAGACTGGTATTTAATTTGACGTCCACGCTTTTTACCCAATAGGTATCCACTTCCTTCCGCGCCACTTCATTGCCGTTCACGGAATAAGCGGCCACATAGGTCAGGGTGCCGCTTCCTTTGCTTCCCCGGGTGGTGAGCGAAAGATTGGAACTGGAGAGCCGTTCTTTTTTCGTTTCCGTATTTTTGGTGACGGTTTTAATGTAGATGCCGTCGCTTACTTCGTCGCAGGTGCCGCCGTTAATCGACTCATAATAATATTTTTGGTAAACACGGACTTTTTCGGCCACTTCGATATGCTTGTACAGCCGGAAATCGGATTTGGACAGGGTTTCTTGATACACCGGCTGGCTTCCGGTGAATGTGATGCTGTATCCGGTCGTGGTTTCTTCCTGGAACGGCGAACCTTCATACGGGTTCCCGTAGGGCCGGGACGGGTCGATTTCCGTTCCGCAGTAATCGGTCTCACCGCCGCCGCTTCCGCCTCCCCCTCCCCAGCCGGGGTCAATGGGTTCCGGTATGTAAAACGCGGCCGCGCGGTCCCCTTGGAAGCCAAAATATAGGAAAACCGATAGGAAAAGGGCGGCCACCCCCATCTTTCCTTTCATCGGGCAAACACTCCTTTCTTTATGGAAACAGTGCCGATTTGCCCGATAATACCAGAGATTCGGAAGAAATCAAGAAAAAAATCCCCGCGGTTTCGCTCCGCAGGGATTCCGATTACCTGACCGATTACTAAGTTCCCCATTTTTTGATTTGCAAGGTTTTGGCGATTTCGTAAATCAGCGCTTCCTTTTCTTTTGTGAAATCCTCTTCCGGAATGGAAAAATGGAGTATCAGATGCATTTCTCTCGGTTCCATGGTCATCGCATGAAATAAATAGTGTCTCGCAACGATGGATTGTTTCGAAGTTCTATCCCGTTCCTCGAAATATAAGAGAGAAGTGTACTTATCGTTTAGACCTGAAATTTGAGCAACATCTATCATTTTAAAATTTGGATTTAACACATCAATACCTGTTATATTGCCCTCGGCATATGAATGAACAGCCATTTCGCCTAATGTAATACCTGTTTCTTCGATAGTCAACGAAAAATCGCCGAGGCCGCTTCCGAAGTGTTTATCAATATCTGCATTGGGGTTTTCTGCATATCTGGTCTTCTCCACTATATCATAGGGCCCCTTAAAAACGATTTCCGTCCCTCTCTTGAACTCTCTGGCAATATCCATCGTTTTGATTTCTTTTTTAACGCCATCCACATTCAAGACAAATACGTCTTTCTCTTCGGATGCAGGAGTTTGGTTCTTATTGTTCGAATTTTCTGTTGTTCCTTTATTCTCGCCGGATTGGTTTCCTTTGTTTTCTTCATTTTGGGACACCTGTTTCGGTTGCGAATCCGACGGTTTTTCGGCTTCGTTGGTGCAACCTGCAAGCATTATGAAAAAAGCCAGTATCGGCGTTATCATGATTAACGGAATCGAAAACAAATCTCTTCTCATCAATGACCCCCTATCTAGCAAATAACCAACACGTGAAGAAACATAATAAGATGAAGCAAAACCTAACATGAAGGTCAAAACAAAGGTAAACAATGAAATGAAAATTACGTTTTCCATAAAAAAACACCTGCCTAATTGGAGATAGCTATTCTCTCGTCTATTTCTTTGGATAATAGCACTAAATCAAAAATTTGCCTAAATTTTGAGTGTAAAAAATGAAATCGGCCTATAAACCAAAAAGTTTTGGATAACACGCCGTTTTTATGGAAAAATTCCGATAAAACATGGAATCGTCGGGCGCAATTGAAAAATGTTTTGACATCCGCATCCAAACCGTCGGCCGGCGCCTTGGGGCTGTTATTTTTTGCCGGGAAAGGAGACTGCGAAGAATGGAACGGTCCGCAAAAAAGGAATCGCCGCTTTTTCGTTGGTGTTTTTCAGCTTCAACACCGGCGTCCAAGAAACGGTGGTTTTGGGTTCGCTTCCCGTTTTCGCCTCCGTTTTTCCGACCACGGCCATATCGGCCGGTTTTCCGTTGTCTTTATGACGGCAACGCTCGCCTTGGCCGGCCGCGGGATATTTCGCAAACAACGGTTCTTTGAAGAAGCGGTTCCGTTTCGCCATGTTTTTATCGATGCTCGGATTCATCCGATGCGTGTTCGCGAACAGTTTTGCGATGCCATTGTTCGGGAGGGTTAATCCGGCATCGGCGGCGGATTCGTGTCGGTTTCAGTCCCCGCCTTCCTCGGAAAGAATTTTGAATGAAAGGACCGAACGGTCTTCGATTTTTTCGGCCAACACCGCAAGGGTACTCGCCGGACCGCTTATTGGAAACCTCTTCGTCTATTTATTCGGCTGGAAGGGCAATTTTGTTATTCCGCTTTTGATGTTTTCCGTTTTTTCTTCCTATCGAACCGGTTTGGATGATGAAAAAGTCGTTGAAAGATACGGTCCGCGGATTTCCGGTTCCTTCTCCAAAACCTGTTTTTGTGTCTTTCTCGCTATCGTTTTCCCCCGTCGTTGAATATTTCGGGACGTGGCTGCGTTTTGCGTTTTTTCGTTTGGCGAGTTCTTCCCTTGTTCGCGTTTTAGATGACGTTACGCCAAATCGGAACAGAAACTTTTCCATCCCGATTTGTTACATAAGGGCTGTTTTTGAATTTGGTATTCCTTTCGTTTTTGTTCGGTGCCGCCAAATGCGGCTACGCCAACGACATCGCCGCTTTCGCCGCCGGCGTGTTCCGTTTTCCGGAATCTGTCGTTCATTCCGTCCCGGTGCTGTTTTGATAGGAAGTTCCGTCGGGAACATGCTCGCGGCGAATTATTCATCAGCGTCCGATACAAAACACTCTTCGCTGTCCGTATGCTCTCCAGCACTTTTGTTTCTTTTTTCTTATTGCGACATCCTGCCTACACGGGCTTGCTATTGTTGGCTTCAAGTTTTTCTACGGATTCGCGAACGGAATCGTTGCATATCCGCTTCTTCTCGTCACGCAATCCGAATATGATATGGGTTCGGCGCTTTCATCCATATGCTTCGACACTTCGGCGGGATTTTTGGCGCCATTTTATTCCAACAAATCATCATCAAATCCCAGGGATTCACCATCGAAGGTTTCAAAATCGGGTTTCAAGGGATTTGGATTTTGTTCGATGTGTTTGGTCTTTTGATTTTTCTTTTGCCAACGGAAAGGTTGCTGAAGCAAAAAATAAACAAAAGGAACACGATTAGCCAAACGGAGTAAAAACAAATGGCCGGCTTTCGGTGAAATTTGTTCCAAGTTGTTTGTTTTTTCGAAATTGTTTAGCCCTCACTGCAATAATAGGACATCGACCAAATGACTGTCAAATAATTACTTTAATACTTTTCTAATAATTTTTTAAAAACATGTTTTGATTTTAAATGTTCGGATTTAAACCGAAAGACTCGATATTTTTGCGGGATAATGGTGATTCCCTGGAAAGGGATTGATGAAAAGAGCATCGCGAATCTTCCAAACCGTCGCCGGTTTGTCATTTCTTCAACAAAGGAGGCCGGCAGGAGGGGGCCATTCAGCGGAACATGCGTACCTTTTCGGAGGAAATAAATCCTTTAAGCAACCGGATGAAAAGCAAAGAAGCCTTTCGCACGGCCGGAAAGTCCCGGCCCGAAAGGCTTCCCATGGTTAATTGGCTTTTTTCAATTGTTTGCTCCGCAGCTGTCCGCAGGCCGCGTCGATGTCCGTCCCGTGTTCCTTGCGGATGACGCAGTTGATCCCGTTTTTCTTCAACGTATCGTAGAAGGCCAGCATGGCTTCCTTCGTGCTCCGTTGATAGGGGGTCTCGAAAACCGGGTTGTAGGGGATGAGGTTGACATACACCAGTTTCCGCTTATCTTTGAGAAGTTCCGCCAGCTGCCGGGCTTCTTCCACATGGTCGTTGACATCCTTCAGCAAAATGTACTCGATCGTCACCCGGCGGTTCGTCTTTTTCAAATAGTAATCCATCGCTTCCATGATCTTTTTGATCGGATAGGCCCGGTTGATTTTCATGATCGAACTGCGGAGCTCGTTGTTCGGCGCGTGCAGGGAAATGGCCAGATTCACCTGCAGATCCAGATCGGCGAATTCGTAAATTTTCGGGACGATGCCGCTTGTGGAGACGGTGATATGCCGCGCCCCGATGGCCAGCCCTTTCGGGTGGTTGATGACTTTGACAAACCGGATCATGTTGTCAAAATTGTCGAAGGGTTCGCCGATCCCCATGACGACCACGTGGCTGACCCGTTCGCCCTTTCCCGCCTCATCCAGGAAAAATTGGACTTGCATCAGCTGTTCCACGATTTCCGCGGCCTCCAAATTGCGGACCTTCCTCAACAGGCCGCTGGCGCAAAAGGAACAGCCGATGTTGCAGCCGACCTGGGTCGTGACGCAGACGGAAAGGCCGTAAGCCTGGCGCATCAGCACCGTTTCGATCAAATTCCCGTCCCGCAGCCGGAAGAGAAATTTCACCGTGCCGTCTTTGGCCACCTGCTTCAATTGCAAATCGATGGTTCCGAGCGCAAAATTTTCTTCGAGGAGGGCGAGGCACTCCTTGTTCACATTGCTCATTTCCGAAAAACTTCTGGCCCGTTTCCGGTACAGCCAGTCCCAAATCTGTTCGGCGCGGAATTTTTTCTGGCCCCTTTCCGTCAACCATCCGGCCAATTCATCTATCGTCAATCCGTAGATGGACGGTTTCTCTCCAAACGTTCCCATCGGTAAACCTCATTTCTAATCGGAATTCGATTTTTGCCGTCAATATATTTTACCCAATGGGCAGGGAGTTTTTCAACGGTTTTGTCCGTTCACGGGACATGGCAAGGATCAAAGGGGATGGCCGGAAAGGCATGCGGCGAAAACGACAAGATGGCCTGTTTCCGGTTGGTTTTTTGATCCGGCAATAAACAGTTTGAACGGATTCTTTCTTAATGAAGCCCATCTCAAGACGCTTTTTGCGATTCGGAGGCAATCGGAAGAGGCGCATGCTTTTTGATGCCGGCCCTGTGAGCTTTTCGCGATCCGGAAGTAGACAGATGCAAAGTTCGCATTTGTGAAGACGGCTCTACGGCGCTTTCTTATCCGGAGTTTTTTCTGAATTTTCCGGAACGGACCCATCCGCGAAGCGGCATGCCGCCTCTTTTGAAATGGATGGGGCGCGGCACAGGAATAGGGATATTCACAGAGATTCCCGCGAAAAGTCAAATACGGAAGGATCGCGCAAAGTTTAGACCGAGCTGCTGGGAAATATTCAGATCCATCCGGGATTTCTGCTCATCAAAAAATTCCAGTTATTATCTAAAAATTCCGTTGATTAAAAACAATCCGTTTATTATAATGGAATTAAATTCCTTATATTGCCATAAATGTGAAAGAGAGGGATTATAGTGATGATCTGTAAAAAAATGAAATCATTCATCATCGTACTTGCCCTTCTATTCCTGCCTTTTTCCGCATTCCCGGCCAAGGCGGAAAGCGAACAGGGGATCAGATTTGAAGATCCCGATCTGGAAAAAGCCGTGCGGAAAAATCTTGGCAACAAGGAAGGGCCCATTACACCTGCCGACGCGGAGAAAGTGGAATACTTGTACGTGGATGGCGATGTGCATATTTCGAGTTTAAAAGGGTTGGAATATTTCGTCAACTTGCGCACCTTGGACATCATGAATTCGGATATCGATGATCTTTCCCCGCTCGAAAAAATCTCAAATTTGTATGATGTGTCCATTCCCGATTCGAAAATCGCCGATATCCGACCGTTGGCAAATCATAAAGGTTTAGCCATTTTAGGTTTGTCAAATAATCAAATTACCGATATCTCCGCTTTGAAGGGTCTGCAGGATCTGAGGACCTTGGTTCTGCAATATAACAAAATCACGGATGTAAGCGCATTATTGGATATGCCGAGTCTAAGATACGCCGATTTGATAGGAAATCCCCTGGATTTGCGGGACGGTTCGGCAAACTGGAACGTCATCCGGACCTTGCAGGATCAAGGCGTCATTATCCTTCATGACCGGCTGCTTGAAGCCGATGTGGAGGTCGGCGAAGATACGATCAAATTGACGTGGAAATGGAATTTGCCGAAAAATTATCAGATCCTCGGCCAAGGCATCGAATACGGAAAAGATTTTTATGATATCGATATCGTGAAAACAAACACCGCAACATTAAAAAGGATCCCCGGCGTCAATACCATCCTGTTCAACTTTGTCATTAATACACAAATCTATGGGACGGGAACCAATTTTCCCATTCTCATTCCTGCGACGGCGGGAGAACCGAATGTAACGGCAGAGCCGGTCGTTAAGGACGGGGTCGCCGCCGTCAAGGACGAAGATGTCCAACGGGTCGCACGTAACGGCAAGATTACCGTAGATATCGGGGGCGCGGCTCTCTTGAAATTCAGCCGGGAGCAAGTCCGATCGTTAAAAGAAAAGAACGTTGCCGTCCATGTCAAGAGCGGCGCGGCGGCCATTGAATTGCCCGCGGCTTATTTCGAAGACGGCGGCGATGCGACCGTGGCGATCAAAAAAAGGAAGGATCTGGATGGGAAAGCCCAAGCGCTGAGCGGCATCTATTCCTTTGAAATCAAGCAGGGCGGAAAAGAAGTGGCGAAATTCGACAAAAACCGTCCGGCCAAACTGTATTTTACCGTGGATCAATCGAGGGTAAAAAATCCGAAGAATGTAAAAGTCCTTTATTATGACGAAGAAAAGAAAAAATGGACGGAAAGGGAAGACTTGAAGACCGTCTATGATCTGAAAACGGGCGTCGCCGTGGCAGAAACGCTCCGTTTAAGCACTTACGCGGTTTTCGACGGAACCGGAGAAACGGACAAAAACGCCCCGGCGGTTCCGGGAGGCCAGGAAGGCGGAGACAAGAACGGAGACCGGCAAGGGGAGCCGGCCGATAAAGGAGGAAAACGCCTGCCCGATACGGCCGCCGGCGATTCCACCTGGCTCTTTGCCGGAATCTTGTTGACGCTCTCGGGCATAAGCGTGTACCGCATCCAGAAAAGGCGGATCCATCAACAGTAAAAACCGCGGACGGTTGAACATCCGGAATATTGAAACCGACGATGCGAATGAAAGAGTTTGAACCATACAAAATAATACCGCCCGGGATGTTTAAACCGAAGCCGGGCAGCCGCCGATCGGCACATGCGAAAATCGGCTTGGGTCCTGATAATCAGGACTCAAGCTTTTTCTTTTCCGCCTCCGCCTTCCGGTTTTCTCGACGAAAATTGTCTTTCGGTTGATCTGAAATAAATGGAATGCACATAGATGTAATGGGGCGTGCCTTGTCCCCGCTTACTTTAAACCGGTTGTCCATAATCCGGCCCACATCGCTTTTAGCGGGTATTCCTGCAGGATAGAGGGGGAGAACGCTTGGAACATGCCCAACCGGCCACGATGGAAGAAATATCCTTGACACGGCAGACAGCAGATCATTTCAGGAGGGCCGGGGAAACCGGCACCACAGTCCCATATATTTCTGTTCAACATATTTGAATGAAACGTTCTGAAGCCGGCGGCGGAAACGGTCGTTTCAGACGGCAGGGGGGAGGCAAGACCGGCAAATTCCGCATCCGGAGGGACTCCCATTCGGTAAGGGAACGGTTTTTCGTATGGCAGATGTAAAAATTCCAACGCATCGATATAATTGTAAATGTGGAACGATTTCTGGAAATTTTTGTACCGGAAGGGTTTAACGGTCATACGCATCATTAAGGCGATGCTTTACCCTTTAGGAATCTTTTTTTCTTCTTTTTGATCCGCACAGCTGGCCAAACCGTGAAAGCGGCAAGAAAGGCGACAATGATCGGGAAAAAAAGTATTGTTCATAAGAAAACCTCCTTAAAGCCTGAAAGAAGTCTAAGAAAAAAAGTGAAAAAGAATTACAAAGTTTTAACAAATCGTTTATAGTCCGATACTTCCATCGCACCACCGTATTCCCGAAAATTTTTAAGAAAGTTGGGATGAAATTGCTGCTCATTTTCTTTCTTCTTTCCGGCTGTGCGGCGGGATTGATGCTTTTCCGAAAAAATTCTTTGCCGATCGCCGAAGGCAAACCGGAAAAGCAACCGCTTGTATCCGTCATCATCCCGGCGAGAAACGAGGAGAAAAACCTTCCGCACCTGCTCGCGTCCTTGCAAAAGCAAACTTACAAATCGATGGAAATCATCGTCGCCGACGACGGCTCCGCCGACCGGACGGCGGAAATCGCCGAAAACTTCGGAGCCCGCGTCGTCTGTGTGACGGAGCCGCCGGAAAACTGGACGGGAAAGACGTGGGCCGTCTGGAACGGCTACCTGCAATCCCGCGGCGAGCTGCTGGCCTTTCTGGACGCCGATATCCGCCTGGCTCCCGAGGCGCTGGAGCTCCTTGTTAGATGCAGGGAAAAAGAGGGCGGGGCCTTGTCCGTCGTTCCCTTTCACCGGACGGAAAAATGGTACGAACGGCTCGCTCTCATCATCAATCTCCTATCCATCTTCGTTTTTACGTCGCCTTTCGAAAGAAACAATCCGAAAAAAGGGCTCTACGGATCCTGTATCCTCGTCTCCCGGTCGGATTATGAGAAAATCGGCGGACACGCCAGCATCCGATCGGAAGTCGTCGAAGATTTGAATTTGGGGAGAAAATTTATGGAGGCGGGGATCCCGGTCCGCAATTACATCGGGGAAGATACGGTCCGATTCCGCATGTATCCCGGGGGATTGAAGAGCGAGCTGGAGGGGTTCGCCAAGTCCGCCGCGCCCGGCGTCCCGAACTTCCGCCCGGCGACGCTGGCATTCATCATTTGGTGGTTGGCGGGACTCGTTCTTTCCGCCGCTTTTCCGTTTTTTATCCAAACGAAATGGTTTGTCCCGCTGCTGGCAGGCTATTTTCTTTATATGCTGGAAATCATGTATCTGGCCAGGCATGCGGGAAATTACGGATTTTGGATGCCGGTTTTTTATCTCGCCCCGCTTTTGTTTTTCCTGACGGTCATGCTTTATTCGACTTACCAGACCCATATCCGGAAAAAAGTCCTTTGGAAGGGAAGATACGTGGAAGTGGGGAAGAAAAAGGTTTAAAAGGTAACCGGACGTTTGTTGCGCTTCATCCCGCCGGTTTTTCCGGCCGAGCATCGGGGCGCGCGAAGACGGGAGGATTCCTTTCCGGCTGATGCCTGAAAACCGTGAAGCGGCGGGTGATTCAAATGAAATTGGAATCGCCGGAGGATTCTTTACCGGCTTCCGTTGATGGGGGAGGGTTATGGGAATCCATTTGCGCATTCAGTTTCCGCATGAAATGGATGGAGAGGGCATTCACCCTTATTTGGAAAATTACGGCGCTTTGTGAAAAATCATGGAACGTTTTATGGAAAACTGCGAATCTTTGGAAGTCCATTGTTGGGAAGACGAGACGGACGCCATCCGGGAACTGATCGCCGTTTCGGATCAGGCAGATGTCGATGGGGGAAACCCGACGATCATCCGCACGAAGTGCACGCCGGAAGTGAAAGATTTATTATTGAACCGGGGTTTAAATGAAAAGAATCAATACAAGTGGTTCACCGTCTTTTTTAAAAGGGGAGGGGAAATCTATTTTTCTGCGGAACATTGGGGTTCGTCCTCCTTCATCCCGAATGTCGGCGAAGAAGATTTGAAATTTATTCGCGCTGCGGCGGGCAAGGATGCGGATATTTTTCAGTACCGTGATGAAGATGTGGATCGGGCCGGGGAAGTTTTGGATTGACCGTCCGGGGAAAACCGTGTGGGGGATCCGGCATCATTGATGACCGGAAAGCAATTTAAACGCTTCCATAAATGAACGTGAAATCAGGGATCCGGCATCATTTTATGACCGGAGAGTGTTGGATTGACGGTCAAGCCGGCGGGAAAGTGATGCCGATTATTGGTGTAAGGACTCGGGTCGGATTTGGCGGTGGATCTTTTGCCGGATTGCCGATGCGCTGCCGTCGGTGTAAAGTTGATAATGGAAGAGCCCCCGTTTCCTCTTGTCGTCGACCCCCAATAGCGCACAAAACCCGGGGGATCGACGACAATCGGTTTTCCTGCGGAAAATCCCCCGAAATGCAGTTGCAACAACGTTTCCCCCGCTATGTCAAGCGTCAGTGAAAATGTCATATTAACGCATCAGTGAATATGTCACTGTTTACTTTGACCTCAGTTCATTCAAGCCGGTTTCAGTTCCTTTGAATTCGTGGGCCTATATTTGCGCCAAGGATGATCAGGTCCTGGCTTGTACGATTTCTTTTCTGAGCTCTCCTTTTTCTTTTCAGGAGTTTTTGCCGCTTTGTTCCGGGTTGCTTCCATCAAGGGGTAGGGCTTACCTTTGTACCAGACAAACAGTCTGCCATCCAGCGTTTTTCGGACTTCCACCGGCGTTTTGGCCGGAATGGTTGGACTGGAATTTGGGACGTCGAGGATGTA